>JAOPVX010000224.1 GCA_025965975.1 Mycobacterium sp.
CAAGCGGCTCGTCGAGCGTGGACACGCCACCGCCGAGGTAGTCGACGGCCGCAGGAAACAAGCCACGCGCTACACCATCACCCCGGACGGCCGTGCGGCACTGAGAGAGTGGTTCGGTAGCGAACCCGCCGCACCGTTGATCGAAGTCGAGGGATTCCTCAGGCTGTTTCTCGGAGACCAGACCACAAAGGAAGATCTTCGCGAGTCGCTGGAAGCCACCGCGCGCCATGCCCGTGAGCTGCATGCCAAGGGTATGGCGCTCATCGAAGAATTGCTCAACACCGGCGGGCCTTTCCCACATCGGCTTCACCTCATCGAACGCCAGGCGACGTTCATTGGCGACTTCTACCGCGATCTCATCGAATGGTGCGAACAGACAATCACCGAGATCGAACATTGGCCTGACACCCGCGACATCGGCCTCACGCCGCGGGGTCGCGAGCAGTGGGAGCGGATACTCGCCGAGCCCGACCCCTAGACCGTGGCGCGGTCGCGGCCCTCCCAGTACTGCTTGCGCAGATCCTTCTTGAGAATCTTGCCGGTCGGGTTGCGCGGTAGCTCGTCCTTGATGTCGACGGTCTTCGGGCACTTGTAGGCGGCGAGATGCTCGCGGCAGAACGCGATGAGCTCCTTTTCAGTGGCGGTGCCTTCCAGTGAGACAACGGCTTTCACCACTTCGCCCCACTTCTCGTCCGGCACGCCGATGACCGCGACCTCGGCCACTGCGGGGTGTTCGGCCAGCACCCGTTCCACCTCGATCGAGTAGATGTTCTCTCCGCCGGAGATGATCATGTCCTTGAGCCGGTCCTCGACGAAGATGTAGCCGCCGTCGTCGACGCGGCCGATGTCGCCGGTGCGGAACCAGCCGTCCTTGGTGATCGCCTCGGCCGTCGCCTCCGGCTGGTTGTGGTAGCCGTTCATCAATTGCGGAGACCGGAACCACAATTCACCCTGCTCGCCGACCGGCAGCTCGTTGAGGGTGTCGGGGTCGACGACGCGCACCTCCGCGTTGGGCACCAGGGTCCCGGCACTGGACAGCCGCTCCTCATGGTCCTGGGCGCGGTGAGCTTCTGGAAGCAGGTGGCTGATCACGCCGCACAATTCGGTCAGCCCGTATGCCTGGATGAAGTCGGTGTTCGGCCAAGCCTTCAACGCCGAGCGCAGCAGCGGCAGCGGCATCGGTGACGCACCATAGGCGTACGTCTTCAAGGCGCCGAACAGCTTCACCGCATCCTCACCGGATTCCAGCACCTTCGCCAGCACCGCGGGCACCAAAAATGTTCTGTTGGCGCCCTTGAGGATTGCGCCGGCCAGCGCGGCGCCGTCCACGTCACGCGTCATCACACTGGGGAAACCGTCGTGAATACCGAACTGCACGTATGACGACCCGCCAACGTGAAACAGCGGCATCGACACCATGTTCTTGTCGCCGGCATCGAACTCGAAGCCCTCGTGCGCGTTTAGGGTGTGCGCGATGAGGTTGGCCTGCGTCAGCTCGACACCCTTGGGGCGGCCGGTGGTGCCCGACGAGTACATGATGATGCACACGTCGTCCGTATCGACGTCGGCGCCGCGGCTGGTCGGGGTGGCCGGGGCCAGCACCGCCTCGTACTCGTCGCCGTCGCCGCCCTCGGGGCTGACCTCGATGACATGCGTGACGTGGGTGAGCTTGTCGCGGATCTTGTCGACATTCGGCTTGAGCTCCGCGCCGACGATCAACACCTTGGCGCCCGAATCGTTCAGCACGTAATCCAGCTCGTCGGCAGCCAGCCGGAAGTTGATGATCGCATTGGCCACGCCCAGCGATGCGGCGGCGAGGGTCAGCTCGACGCAGGCGGGATGGTTCTTGTCGAGGAACGCCACCGCGTCGCCGCGCTTGACGCCACGTTCCTTCAGCGCGCCGGCCAGGCGGCGGACCCTGTCGTTCCACTGCGCCCACGTCCACGTGCGGTCGAAATACGTCATCGCTTCGTCGTCAGGCTTGGTGGCGGCCCAGTGGGCCAGTCGTTCGTCGAGGAAGGTCGGATCAGCCAGGTCGGACATGATTCGAGCGTGCCATGACATCCGACGTGTCAGTCCTCTTTCGCGTAAACCTGACGACCAGCCAGGAACGTGGTGCGCACCTCGAGGTCGGCGATCTCTTCTGGCGGCACCGTCCGCGGGTCGGCTGACAGCACGACCATGTCCGCGTACTTGCCGACCTCCAGCGAGCCGGTCACCTCGTCGCTGAACAACTGCCACGCTGCGTCGATGGTCTGGGCGCGAATCGCCTGCTCGACGGTCAGCCGCTCCTCCGGTCCCAGCACCCGCCCACTCGGCGCAACCCGCGTCACCGCGACGCTGATGTTGCGCAGCGGCTCTTCCGGCGTTACCGGCGGGTCGTTGTGCAGCGAGATGCGCATCCCGGTGGCGACGGCAGAGCCGCACGGCATCCACCGCTCGCCGTGCTCGGGCCCGAACAAGCCGTCGACGATGACGTCGCCCCAGTAGTGGATCTGGTCGACGAAGATGCTGCACGTCACCCCGAGGTCATGGGCGCGCTGCAGTTGCTCGTTCCTGATGGCGCCGACATGTTCGAGCCGCAGCCGGTGATCGTGCCGCGGGTGCTTGCGCAGCGCCTCCTCGTACACGTCGAGGATGGTGTCGACGCCTGCGTCGCCTTGCACGTGGCACGCCATCTGCCAGCCCCGCGGAAAGTACGCTTCGACGATCTCCGACAGCTGCTCGCGGGTGTAGTTCGCGCAGCCACACGATCCGGGTGTGACGCCGATAGTGCGGGTGGCGTCGGTGTCCAGATATGGGAACGACAGGTCGATATTGCCGATCCACGGTGAGCCGTCGACCCAGATCTTGATGCCGGCCTGGCGGAGCACGTCGTCACCGTTGTCGGGGGTCATGTCGGTCGTCATCTGCGTGTTGGAGATCTCGTACGGGCGCAGCCTCACCGTGAGATCGCCGCGCATGTGCTCGACCACCTGGCGAAACACCGGGTCGAACGCCATCTCCGAACACGTCGTCAACCCCGCGCGGTTGAGCCGGGCGAGTTCGGCCCGCAGCATCGCTGGGTAATCGCTGGGCTGGATCGCGCCGGTCAGCAGAGAGAACACCGCCTGGATCTCCTCGGCCGTGCCGTCGAGGTCGCCGTTGGCGTCGTGGCCGTAGCTGGCGCCCTTCGGGTCCGGGGTGTCCCGCGTCAACCGTGCCCGTGTGGCCGCTGCCGAGTTGAAGTAGGCCTTGTGCCCGGAATTGTGGATGATCACCAGCGGGGTCTCGGGTGCGAGGCCGTTCAGCCATGCGAGCGTGGGCTCAGGAAGGCCGTTCTGGAGCAACGGATCCCAGCCGTTGAGGTAGGCGCCGTCGGCACCCCGTTTGGCCACCTCACCGCCGATCGCCTCGACCACGTCGTCCGCCCTGGGCAGCGTGACCGGCCGGATGTCGACCATCCGGTCGGACAACACGATCGCTTCCATCAGCGGATGGCCGTGTGCCTCAACGAATCCCGGCATCACGCAGCCGTCACCGGTATCGAGCACTTCGGTGTTGGGGCCGATCCAGCTGTCAATGGCGGATCGGTCCCCGACCGCGATAATCCGACCGTCGGACACTGCCAGCGCCGCGGCGGTGGGTTGGAGTTCGTCGACGGTGAGGACCGTTCCGGTGATGACGAGGTCAGCTGCTGGCATGTCGCCGACTCTAGACGCGGCAACTTGACCAGCGGTTTCATCTCGCGCGAGAAATCTTCAAAGAAGTTTCGGGCGCCGTGTCGATTTGGGGCGGTGGCCGTTCGACGTGTCAACGAGGGCACGATGGACGGGCCCCTTCCCAACGAAGAAGGAGACACAACAATGTCGCGTTACATGCTGATCATGCGGTCGACCCCCGAGGCCGAGAAGGCCATGGAGGAGCAGAACATCGACTTCAACGAGATCATCGCCGCGATGGGCGCCTACAACGAATCGCTGATCAAGGCCGGCGTGCTGCTCGCCGGCGAGGGCCTGACCGGGCCCGAGGAAGGCTTCGTCGTCGATTTCAACGCCGATCCCCCCGTGGTCACCGACGGCCCGTATACCGAGGCCAAGGAACTGTTCAACGGGTTCTGGATCCTCGACGTGTCGTCGAAGGAGGAGGCCAAGCAGTGGGCGCAGAAATGCCCCCTCGGCCCCGGCGTCAAGCTGGAGGTTCGGCGGGTCAGCGAGACCGACGAATTCCCGCAGGACAACGAGTGGGTCCAGAAGGAAATCCAGTGGAAGGCCGACCTGGCCGAGAAGATCGCGGCCGATGCGAGGGCCGAGGCCACCAGGGCCGCGAGCCGCTGATTTCCGGTATGCGCGGCAGCTCGTTCTGTAACACGTTCTAGTCTTAGGGTCATGACGGACGAGCTGCTGCGCCATCCCATCCATTCCGGCCACCTCACGGTCGGGGGCCTCAAGCGCAACAAGGACAAGCCGGTGCTGTTCCTCGGGGACACCACGCTGACCGGCGGCGAGCTGGCCGAGCGCATCAGCCAGTACATTCAGGCGTTCGAGGCGCTCGGCGCTGGCACCGGTTCGGCAGTCGGGCTGCTGTCGCTGAACCGGCCCGAGGTGCTGATGATCATCGGTGCCGGCCAGACACAGGGCTACCGCCGCACCGCACTACACCCTCTCGGATCGTTGGACGACCACGCCTATGTGCTCAACGACGCCGGGATCACCTCGCTGATCATCGACCCGAACCCGATGTTCGTCGAACGGGCGCTGGGGCTGCTCGACAAGGTGCCTGCTCTGAAACAGATCCTGACGATCGGGCCCGTGCCCGAGGCCCTGGCCGACGTCGCGGTCGACCTGACGGCCGAGGCCGCGAAGTACTCACCACAGCCATTGGTGGCGGCGGACCTGCCGCCCGATCACATCGGCGGGATGGCCTACACCGGCGGCACGACCGGTAAGCCGAAGGGCGTCATCGGCACCGTGCAGTCGATCACCACGATGACGACGATCCAGCTCGCCGAGTGGGAGTGGCCCGACAGCCCCCGGTTCCTCATGTGCACGCCGTTGTCTCACGCCGGCGCGGCGTTCTTCGTGCCGACGATCATCAAGGGTGGCCAGCTCATTGTGCTCACCAAGTTCGACCCGGCCGAAGTGCTGAAAACCATTGAGGAGCAGAAGATCACGGCCACCATGCTGGTGCCGTCGATGATCTATGCGCTGATGGACCACCCGGATTCGCGCACTCGGGATCTGTCCTCGCTGGAGACGGTGTACTACGGCGCCTCGGCCATGAACCCGGTGCGGCTGGCGGAGGCGATCCGCCGGTTCGGCCCGATCTTCGCCCAGTACTACGGCCAGTCCGAGGCCCCGATGGTGATCACGTACCTGGCCAAGGGTGACCACGACGAGAAACGGTTGACGTCATGCGGGCGGCCGACGGTGTTCTGCCGGACCGCCCTGCTGGACGGCGATGGCAATCCAGTGCCTCAAGGCGAGGTCGGCGAGATCTGCGTGTCCGGTCCGCTCTTGTCCGGCGGGTACTGGAATAAGCCCGAGGCGACGGCCGAGACGTTCCGCGACGGCTGGATGCACACCGGCGATCTGGCCCGTGAGGACGAGGACGGCTTTTGGTACATCGTGGACCGGACCAAGGACATGATCGTCACCGGCGGCTTCAACGTGTTCCCACGCGAGGTGGAAGACGTCGTGGCGGAACATCCTTCGGTTGCCCAGGTGTGCGTGATCGGCACCCCGGACGAGAAGTGGGGTGAGGCGGTGACCGCGGTCGTGATGCTGCGGCCGGAAGCGCCGTCCGACGAGGAGTCGGTGTCGAAGATGACCGCCGAGATCCAGGCCGCGGTCAAGGAGCGCAAGGGCTCGGTGCAGTCTCCGAAGCAGGTGATCGTCGTGGACTCGGTGCCGGTGACCGCGCTGGGCAAGCCCGACAAGAAGTCGGTGCGCGCGCAGTTCTGGGAGGGCGCCGGCCGCGCGGTGGGCTGAGTTCCTTGCGCTCGCGCCAGGGACATGTCCCCAACTGCCCACCTCTGAGCGACAGAGTCGCTCGTTGGTGCGCCTGTCTATCTAGACAGCGACATTTGTCGCTCAGAGGTTGGCAACTTGAGATGTGGCTCGGTGGACCTCAATCGAGCAGAGCGTCGATCTCGGCGGCCAATCGCGAGATGCGTTCCGCTTCGCTGGGAATGCCCCGGCTTTCCTCGGCGGCCCGTTGCCAACCCAGCCGCCACATGCGGGCAACGGCACGGTCACCCATCCCCGCGTACGGGTTGAGAAGCGTATGCGGAAAGGCTTTTCGCCCTTCGCGGTACGCGGTGACCAGCCGGTGCGCCATACCAATACTCTCCGCCTCCGGTAGTTGCTACCGCCCGCATTGCCCCGGCGTGTCATGCACACATTT
>JAOPVX010000240.1 GCA_025965975.1 Mycobacterium sp.
CTCGACACACTGCGCAAAGACGAGGCAAGGTCGCTGCGGGATTTCGTTCTCGCCATCACCGCCACAACTCATTGGCTGCCCTGGCATCACCTGGTCGATGCGGTGCGGACGGGATGTGACCCGGCGACAACCGCGCTGGGCACGGACGTGTTCACCTACTTTGAGCGAAATCCCGACGCCGCCCGGCTATTCACCGGCGCAATGGCCTCACTCCGCCATCATCCCCGAACTACATACACCGTGCAGTGAGGCGATTTCGAGAGGACCGTAGCCGAGTTCGCCCTGCACCATGCTGGCCTGCCCGGGGGTCATGACGTCGGCGATCGTAGTGGCTGCACACAGTAGTTCGACCTCGTCTGGCTGGAGGTCTGCGCGCTCCGCCGCGATACGAACGGCACCGGCCGCCATCGCTGCGTTGGAGATGACTGTCTGCTGATTCTTGTCGATCGCGTAGTGGCGCGTCTTGATGCCGCAGTTCGCGAGCGTGATGGCTTTGAGATCGGAGGTCGAGCGTCCCGCCGTTCCGATGTACTCCTCGATCTCTTCATTGGGCACTGGGCTGCCTGGGAGAAAGCTGCCTGTAGCCGTGATGTATGCACTCATTCGTGCTCCCGTCATCCGTGTGGCCCTAGTAGTCCCTAACGTGCAGAACGCGTTGGCCCCGAATCTCGGTTCACCGATCCCGCGATCGTGTCGCTAATCACAGATGCTCGGAATCAGAACCTTAAGCGTGCCTGTGTCCTTGGCTAGCAACCGATTCCGAGCTGTGTGCCGGGGACACGGGCGGCGAGGGATCGAATCATTCGGCCCGGCGTCGCCGCACGTGCCACCCGTGCCGTCGCGGGCGCCCTGGCCGATCCGGCCAGGGTGATGCCATGTGGCACTTGCGGAGTAACCGCATTTCTCGGCTCGACGCGCCATGCAGGAACGCGAGCAACCCAACGAGCGCCTCATGCAGGTGGACCGCTGAGTCGATGGTCCATCGGGAAATGACTGTCGCTGCTGGTCGATGGTGCGCGTTCGACCGCGAAACCCTTTGGGGTGCTTACGTCTGAGCCTGCAGGTGGGGTCGACGAGTATCAGCTTGCGGACGCTGCTCGTCCTCCCCCTGGGCAGGGCATGCCGCCGCGGCAGAGGTCAGGCCACCTGTTGGCCCGTCCCTTACTCGTCAAGGAGATTCTCCCGCGGGGACGAGCGATTCCTCGTTGCGCAGGTTACGGCTCTCGAAATCCGTGAGTTCTCCTTTGGGTGGCGCTTCGGGAATGGCGAAGAGATGGTGATCGCCGTATCGGTCTGCGCGCAGCGCAGCAGCGAGCCGATGTGCTTTGGCAGCTTCTTCGGTGTGTTCGTAGTAGAACACCACGGCCTGCTTGCGGTTACTTGGTTCGTGACCGTATTCGGGCGAGTTCCTGCGCATCGGTTTGGTGATTGCTGCGGGGGCTGATCAAAATGACCCGTGCCGCGCGCGGGAAATCCAGCCCACGTCCACCCAAGTCGCGGGTCAACACTAACGTGCACACGTCGTTTTCTCCGCGTTGCCGGAAGGCGCTAGTGCCCGCTTCAATGCTCGTGCGGCTCATAGTTCCGTCTACATGGGTGGTGTCGATACCGGCTCGTGCGAGTTCAGCGGCGATGTTGCGGGCACCGTGCACGTAGCGAGTTAGAACGAGGGTCGGCCCGGGCTGGTGGGCGGTGTCGACGACTGCCTGGTACTTCGCGCCTGTCGTGCCGTTGGATTCGAAAAGCTTGAGTCGGTCGGTCATTTCGCGTAGCAGCCTGACCGCCGTGTCATCGCCCAGTTTCGCGAGTTTCTTCACGAGCGACCACGGCAGGGAGCCGTATTTGTTGGCCAACTCATTGTGGAGGCGGGCGATGCGCTCTCTGATGTAGGCGTCGCGTTTGATGACGCCGTCGTCATACACGGGTTCAAAGGTGGTGGGTGTCAGCGGCATCCAGTCCGTGTCCACTGTTGGGTGCAGTGCTGTGAAGCCTCCTGCGGTCCAGACATCGACCTGCGTGGGGGTGAGGTGGGTGCCAGTGAATCCAATGATCGGGACGTTCTGCCGCAGGCACAGCCCCAGGGCGGCCTCGATGTCTTGTCGGGGATCGAGATCATCGAGCGTCAGATACGTGTCGATCTCATCGAAGATCACGCAGTCAAGCCCCGATACCGCGTCCTCGCTGAGGAGCTGTGTTCTATTGCGCAGGTTGATCGGAGTGGTGATCATGACGCCGAACGAGCCCAGCATCCGCATGTATATCAGCGCTGGCAAGTCGGAGCCGAGTTCGTTGACGGCCAGGTCGAGGTTGCGTAGCCAACTCCCATCGACTGCGTGCTGTGCGAGGAGGGCGCGGGTAGGCACAACGACCAACGCACGCGGCGGGCGGTTGGTGATCTCGCCGGCCAAAGCGCGATGGCGAGGGCGCATCTGACGTATCGCGGCGAGGCCGAATTGGATACCCGGTTCGCCAACGATCCGCAGGGCGAGGAAGACCCGGGGACGGGCGGTCGCTACTCGGTGCAGAGCTACCTCGAGCATCAAGGCCGCAAGCTGCTCGCCCGTTTCGACGCGGGCACCTACGTGGCGCTCACCGACGCGTTGTCGAGCCACGACGTGGGCCGCGGCCGGGGCGGGGTCGAGGCCGCGCTGCGCGGTTGCCCGGTTCCGGTGGTCGTCGGCGGCATCACGTCGGACCGGCTGTACCCGCTGAGACTGCAGGAGGAGCTCGCCGAGCTGCTGCGAGGCTGTACCGAACTGCACGTGGTGGACTCCATCTACGGTCACGACGGCTTCCTGCTGGAGAGCGAGGCGGTTGGGAAGCTGATCCGTCAGACGCTGGAATTGGCCGAGAGGTGACCCGGTCCAGGCAGCAGCGTTCACTGTCGTTCGGCGCGGAAGCCGCGGCATACGAGCGGGGCAGGCCGTCCTATCCACCCGACGCGATCGATTGGCTGCTGCCGCCGGATGCGCGCGATGTGCTCGACCTCGGCGCGGGTACCGGCAAGCTGACCACGCGGCTGGTGGAACGCGGGCTGGGTGTCGTCGCAGTCGACCCGATTCCGGAGATGCTCGAGCTGCTGTCCAACTCGCTGCCCGACACGCCGGCGCTGCTGGGCACCGCCGAGGAGATTCCGTTGCCGGACAACAGCGTTGACGCGGTGCTGGTGGCGCAGGCATGGCACTGGTTCGACCTCGAGCGCGCGAGAATGGAGGTGGCGCGGGTGCTGCGGCCCGGCGGCCGGCTGGGCCTGGTGTGGAATGCCCGCGACGAGCGACTGGGCTGGGTCAAGGATCTTGGCCGCATCATCGGCCACGAGGATGCGCGGGAAGTGTTCGACAGCCGCGCGCCTCTGCCTGAGCAGTTCGCCGACGTCGAACGTCATCAGGTCGAGTGGACGAATTACCCGACACCGCAAGCGCTTATCGACCTGGTCGCCTCGCGCAGTTACTGCATCACGTCGCCGGAGAAGGTGCGCACCCACACGCTGGACCGCGTGCGCGAACTGCTGGCGACACATCCGGCGCTGGCGAACACCAACGGGCTGGCATTGCCGTACGTCACGGTGTGCATCAGGGCAACACTCGCCTAGCACCGATGAGCAGATCGCCTTCGGCCGAGCTGCCGTCTTCGAACTCGATCCGCACCCCATCGCGCGTACTGACCGCCCCTACCGCACCGGAATTGCATCGGATGCGTTCGGCCGGAAAGCCTTCCAGCAGACGGTCAAGCAGGACTCGACGTGGGACCATTCGAACGGGCCCGCCCAGCCGCTCCACGATCGTGGTCACGTCGATATTGACCAGCCGGCGACCGGTCGATGTCGCGATCCGCACGGTGGACAGCAGCTGACCCGCCCCGTCCATATCGACGCCAAGCTGCTCAGGAACCGTCGAGCCATTGGACCAGATGGTCACCGCACCGCCACCGGGCCGCATATCCGGCCGCTTTTCGAAGACGGTGACGTCATGTCCGTCTCGCAGTAGTCCCCGAGCAATGGAAATGCCGCCAACCCCGGCGCCGATCACCAGGATCCGATGCGCGTTCGGTATTGGCATCGACTTCGCAGATCTGCGGTAGCGGGCATATGTCGAAATCGGCTCCCGGTCGGTTTCGTTGTCATGCCTCAATCGAGACCTCATCTCAGTCCTCTGCGTGCCGTACGTACGTGGCGCGCGCATGGGAGAGTTGGCCCTTGGCCGCGTGCAGCATCAGCCGCATCGCGGAGACCTTCTTTGGCGCCGTCAGCGTGCCTGCCAGCCACTGTGCGCGCGCCTCGCGCCGGCGCATTTTTCCGCTGGACGTCCGAGGTAACGTACCCGGTGCCAGCAGCTCCACATGGGCCGCCAGGATGCTGGTGCGCTCCCAAACCCGTGACGCCACATCGCCCGCCAAGCTGGGTGGGGCGTCGGGGGTGGTTTCGACGAGCATCGCCAGCGCCTCGTCATCCTCGCCGGCGGGGACGAAGCCCACGGCCACCGCGCACCCGGTGCGGACGCCGGACAGCCCCTCCAGCGCCGCTTCAAAATCCTGCGGCACGTGGTTGGCGCCCCGGATGATCACGGTCTCCTTGTGCCTGCCGTACACGAAAAGCTCACCTTCGTGGACGAACCCAAGGTCTCCGGTGTCGAGCCATCCGTGGTCCAGCACCTGGTCCGTAAGGTCGGCGCGGCCGAAGTAGCCGGCCATCACGCTGGGTCCGCGAACAAAGATGCGGCCGACGCGGTCAGGGGGCAGGGGCCGCGAATGGTCATCGCGGATCTCGACCTCGACCCCTGCCAGCGGACGGCCCACGCTCACCAGCTCTTTGCTGCCCGGCTCGACGACGCCTGCAGAAGCGAGGTTATCGGCCTCTACCCCAAGGGTTTTGAACAAGGTGCCGGCTGGTTTGAACGTCACGGCCAGCGAGGTCTCGGCCATCCCATAGCAGGGTGTGAGCGACGACGCGTCAAAGCCCCAACGCCCGAACCGCTCGCTGAATCCCCGCTGCACCGCGGCGCTGACCGCCTCCGCGCCATTCAGACACAGGCTCCACGAGGACAGGTCCACGGCGTCGAGCTCCTCGTCGCGGATACGTTTCAGGCACAACCCGAAGGCGAAGTTGGGCGCCGCCGAGACCGTGCCCCGATGTCGTGAGATGGCGCGAAGCCAAGCCGCCGGCACTGCGAGGAACAGCTCGGGCGGAAGCAGCACCAGTGGGCCTGGAACATAGAACGCCGAGAGCAGGTTACCGATCAATCCCATGTCGTGATACAGCGGCAGCCACGTGACGCCCACCGGATTGGGCGTTCCTTCTTCGGCGAAGTAGCTCGCGACCGCGGCGAGGTTGAACAGCAAATTCTCATGCGTCAGCGCCACCGGCTTGGGATCGCGCGTGGTGCCCGAGGAGAACTGAATCAACGCGACGTCCTCAGCAGCCATGTTGATCTCAACCGCGTCTGCGCCACCCAGGCCGGATGCGGTCACACAGCCCAGGCGGGGGGTTGCGTTCTGCACCGCGACCCCGAGGAAACGGCGGATGCGTTCGTCGCTCACCACCAAGGCCGCATCCACCGCCTGCAGCATCGCCGCGGTCCTGCGGTGATACTCGTCGAGCTTCCCGAGCCGCACCGGCGGATACAACGGCACCGGGATAGCGCCCGCGCACAGCACGCCGAAAAAGCACTCCACAAACTCCGCACAGGTCGGCAACACCAGCGCCACGCGATCGCCCTTGCACACACCGCGCGCCAACAGATCCGCGGCGATCGATGACGCCTGCTCGCGCACGCGAGCCATCGGGACTTCCTGGTCTTCCTCTTTGCGGTTCACGAAGAACAGACTCGTCTCGGTTTGTGCTGCCGCGGCCAGCATTTCATTGAGCGTCTCGCACTTGGGGCTGATCGCGGGGGCGCCTCTCATGGTTGCTGCTCGAGACGACGCACCACCAGCCGCGCAAGATCACCGACGGTGCGCAACTCGTCGGCGTCGTCGGCGTCCAGCTCGATGTCGTAGCGCGATTCGATCCTAAGGACAAGCGACATGATCCTGAGCGAATCCAGTCCCGCGTCCTGCAGGGCCGAATCGGCCGTGAGATTCGCAACCGGTGTTTCGGCCCTGATCAATTCGATGATCTCTTGAGTCACTGCAGCCAACTTCGCGGACTGCACTGTTGGGAACGTCATGACAAACCCCTCACTGTGGTCAGGACTGCCCGCGTGGATGCGCGGCAGAAGATGATGATTCGCACCCCGCCGGCGGGGTAGTGGCGCACCCGTGTAGCGGAACTCTCGAAAACGTTGCACCGTTGCTGTGCCGCGGTCCGTTGCGGCTCCACGGCCACTGTCATTGCGGTCTCCCGCCCCACTGGATGGCGGCGGCACCGGCGAAGTCCCCGGCGTGGGCGAACGCTGCCATCATCACGACGTCACCTGCGGCGATTTGGCCGTCATTGATCGCGGCCTCCAGGTTGACCGGTATGCCGACGGCGAACAGGTTGCCGCACTCCCCGAACGTGTCGCGGTGGCGTTCGGGGGGAATCTCGAGCGCCTCGTGCCAGTTGCGCAGGAGCAGCCGGTTAGGCTGGTTGGTGACAAGCAGGTCGAGGTCTGCGGGTTTCACCGCGATGCGGTCGCATACCGCGCGAACGACCTCGGGCACCTGACGGTTGCCGCGGGCGAGCACTTTCATGATCTTGGCCTCATTGAAGCCGACGTAGCCTTCGCCGGGGCCTGCCTGCCACCATTGGCGTGGCGGGTCGGCGGCCAGGGTCATATCACCGGCGTTTTGGCCGTAGAAGCGGCATTCGATGTCGAGCACCGGGGACGTATCCGACAGCGTGAGCAGTCCGACCGCGGCACCGTCGCCGGGCACCAGGGATTGGGCGAGCTTGCGGACCTGCTCCTGTTCGAAGACTTTGCCGGCGGCGTTTGCCGCGGCCGCGATGAGCGCGGTACGGCCGGCGCCGGAGGCAAGCAACTTCTGCGCCAGCTTGAGCATCGACACGAACGCCGCGCAGCCGCTGTTGTGCACGTCGAGGATCCATTGGGGGGTCATGCCGAGCCGGTGGGCGAGTTCGCCGCCCGCACCGACAATGGGAAGGTCGGGCATCTGTGAATGCGTGAGCAGCACGTCCACGTCTTCCAGCACCTCAGGCCCGTGGCGGGCAACTAACCCTGCGGAGGCCCGCTCGATCATGTCGACGTTGGACTCATCAAACGCCGCGTGGTGGCGGTACGCGGGGGGCGCGAACATCGGGTTGTCACGCAGATTGTCGGCGCCCGCGTGGCCGGCGTACCACTCTGCCGGAACGCGGTTTTCAGGCAGATAGGTTGAAACGTCGATCAGGCTGACAGTTGGTGTGTTCATCGGGAGGCTCATTTCATCCAGGCGGGGGTGACGGGCAGGCCGTTGCGGTGGCGGTATTCTGCAACTCCAGGGCGTACCCGGCGCCGAACATGTCCCAAAATCGCCCACCCACACCGGGCGCTGCGGCGGGGCCGCCTGCGGATAGGGGTTGTGGTCATAAATCGGGTGCCGGCAGTTGGTCCACAACACCACCGAGCCCGGCTTGTCCAGCACGGTCTGCGCGCCGATCACCCGCATCAGGTAGACCATCCACAGGTGCTTGCCCTGATCCCACGCGCAGTGATAGTCCACCGTGCGCGGGGTAGCGACCGGCCAGGGTCCTACAGAGTCGGCCGGTGGCCCCGCCACCCTCGGCCACGATCGCCGCAACGGTCTGCTCGCCCCGTTCGGCGTTGCGGCCGGTCACCACGACGGTGGCCCCGCGACGGGCGAACAGCTTCGCGGTCTCCCTCCCTATACTCGCGGTTGCTCCGGTCACCAGCACACGCAGATCGTTCAGTTCCATGACAACTCACTGAGTTCGAGTTCGGCTATTCGCAAATCTCATTAGCCCGTGCTGGCGCACACGATCATCGGCAACCTCCGAACCCTGTAGTCCGCGGAGCTAGTGTGTCGGGATCGCATGTCCCCCATGCGATGCCGCGCTGTTGTTCCACGAGCGGTCGTAGAACACCACACCGCACGAGTCATTGCGGCACCTCTTCAACCGCTGCCAAGTCCCCAATTGCTGGCTCAACAACACCTCGCAACAGATGGCGGCTGACCACCATCGCCACCCCCGGCCCGTTGGTTGCCAACGCAATTCGACTCCTTTCGAAAGCGTGAATGCGGCGGCGCCAAGATCGCCGTCTCCTGCTCCGTTCGGGCTTTCACCCGACACCAAAGCGTCGATAAGGGCACGCAAATCGCGCAGCTTGATGGTGT
>JAOPVX010000263.1 GCA_025965975.1 Mycobacterium sp.
ATGAATGCCACCACCGTGCGACCGGAAATCGAGCTCGGCCCGATCCGTCCGCCGCAGCGGCTGGCGCCGTTCAGCTATGCGCTTGGCGCGGAGGTCCGCCATCCCGAGACGGCCATCGTCCCCGAGCGGTCGGAGGGCGACGCGTTCGGCCGGCTGATCCTGTTGCACGACCCGGACGGCGCCGAGGCCTGGGACGGCACGATGCGGCTGGTCGCCTACATCCAGGCCGACCTCGACTCCAGCGAGGCCGTCGACCCGCTGCTGCCCGAAGTGGCGTGGAGCTGGCTTGTCGAGGCGCTGGGGGCGCGGGCCGAACACGTCACCGCGCTGGGCGGCACCGTCACCGCCACCACGTCGGTGCGCTACGGCGACATCTCCGGGCCGCCGCGCGCCCACCAGCTGGAGCTGCGGGCGTCGTGGACGGCGACGACGCTGGAGCTTGGCCCGCATGTGCAGGCGTTCTGCGAGGTGCTCGAGCACGCCGCGGGCCTGCCGCCGGACGGGGTCACCGATCTGGGCTCCCGCACCCGCGCCTGACGATGGCCGACTCCCCGGGGGATGACTCCGAGGCCGACGGGACGGCTGAGCCGGACGCAACGCCGCTGTTGGCACCGCGCGACGGGGTCCCGCAGTTGTCGGTGAGCCGGACTGAAATCGCCAGGGCCGCAGACCTTTTGGCGTCCGGTACCGGACCGTTCGCGGTCGATGCCGAGCGGGCGTCCGGCTTCAGGTACTCCAATCGCGCCTATCTCGTGCAGATCCGCCGCACCGGGGCTGGCACGGTGCTGATCGATCCGGTGAACCACGGCGACGACCCCGTGGCCACGCTTGCGCCGGTCGCCGACGTGCTGGCCAGCGACGAGTGGGTGCTGCACGCGGCCGACCAGGACCTGCCCTGTCTGGCCGAGATCGGCATCATGCCGCCCAAGCTGTATGACACCGAACTGGCAGGCAGGCTCGCCTGCTTCGAGCGGGTGAACCTGGCCGCGATGGTGCAGCGGCTGCTGGGGCTGCAGTTGATGAAGGGACACGGTGCGGCCGACTGGTCGAAGCGTCCGTTGCCGCACGACTGGCTGAACTATGCCGCGCTGGACGTCGAGGTGCTCCTCGAGCTGCGCGACGCGATCGCCGACGTTCTGCGGGAGCAAGGCAAAACCGATTGGGCAGCACAGGAATTCGAATATGTACGGACATTCGAGGCCACACCGACGCGACGGGATCGGTGGCGTCGCACGTCGGGTATCCACAAGGTACGCAACCCGCGGGCGCTGGCGGCAGTGCGGGAGTTGTGGCAGACGCGTGATCACATCGCCCGCCGCAGAGACATCGCGCCGGGGCGGATCCTGCCCGACTCCGCGATCATCAACGCTGCCACCGTCGACCCGGACACCGTCGACAAGTTGACCGAACTGCCGGTGTTCGGCGGGAACCGGCAACGCCGCAGCGCGCAGGTGTGGCTGGATGCCCTTGCCCGCGCCCGCGCGGCGGACCCACCGCTGGCGCAGGAGCCGTCGAACGGCCCGCCGCCGGCGTCGCGCTGGACCAAGCGCAAGCCCGAGGCTGCCGTGCGACTGGAGTCCGCCCGGGCCGGTCTGAGCGCGGTGTCGCAAGAGGTTTCGGTGCCGACAGAGAACCTCGTCTCCCCCGAGGTGGTGCGGCGGTTGTGCTGGGATTGGCAGCCCCCCGAGAACCCAGCGGACACCGCGGCGGCGATCGACGACTTCCTGAGCGACGCCGGAGTGCGGCCATGGCAGCGCGAGCTCGTCGTCCCGGTTCTGACCGAGGCGCTCAGTCCCCAGAGCCCTTGACTCTGCGCCTAGGGCGCGGTATTTCGAGCCCGCACCACCGGCGCAGGATCAAACCAGCGAACACGGACATCGGTCATCGGTCGAGGCGCCCGCTGACCTCGCGTTCGGCGACCGGGGTGCCGAGCGCGGCCACCCAGCCGGTGATCTGGCGGGCGATGTTGCGGTCGGTCAGGCCGACATCGGCGAGCACCTCGCCGCGCGACGCCGCCGCGATGAACTCCTGTGGCAACCCGATGTCGCGGCACGGCACATCGATCTCGGCACGCCGCAGCGCCGCCGAAACGGCCGAGCCGACGCCGCCTGCGACGCCGTTGTCCTCGACGGTGACCACCAGCTTGTGCGCAGGGGCCAACTCGCCAATTACGTCGGGCACCGGCAGCACCCAGCGGGGGTCGACCACGGTCACGCCGATGCCCTGGTTGCGCAGCCGCTCGGCGGCCGCCAGCGCCATTGCGGAGAAAGGCCCGACCGCGATCAGTAACACGTCCTCGGATAGGCCCTCGGTGGGTACCGCGAGCACGTCGACGATGCCGCGCCGCTCGATCGCCGGAATATCTTCGCCCACATCACCTTTGGGGAACCGCAGGGCGGTCGGCCCGTCGTTGACGTCGAGCGCTTCGCCGAGTTCCTCGCGCAACCGGGTGCCGTCGCGCGGCGCGGCCACCCGCATGCCCGGCACGATGCCAAGCATCGACAGGTCCCACATGCCGTTGTGGCTCGCGCCGTCGGGGCCGGTGATGCCGGACCGGTCAAGCACCATGGTCACCGGCAGCTTGTGCAGCGCCACGTCCATGATGACCTGGTCGAACGCGCGGTTGAGGAACGTCGAGTAGATGGCCACCACGGGGTGCAGGCCACCCATCGCCAGGCCCGCTGCCGACGTCATCGCGTGCTGCTCGGCGATGCCGACGTCGAAGAAGCGGTCGGGGAACCGTTGCCGGAACGCGCTCAGCCCGGTCGGGCCAGGCATGGCGGCGGTGATCGCCACGACGTCGCGCCGCTTGGTGCCGTTGGCGATCAGCGCCTCGGAGAACGTCGACGTCCAGCCGGGCCCCGGGATGGAGGTGGCGAGACCCGTATGCGGGTCGATGACCCCGCACGAGTGCATCTGGTCGTCCTCGTCGTTCTCGGCCGGCGGGTAGCCCATGCCCTTGCGCGTGACGACGTGCACGATGACCGGCGCGTTGAAACCCCGCGCGTTGCGCAGCGCGCTCTCCACCGCGTGCTCGTCGTGACCGTCGATCGGACCCACGTACTTCAGCCCGAGGTCGGTGAACATCACCTGCGGCGAGAGCGCGTCCTTGATTCCGGCCTTGATGCTGTGCATGCACTGGTAGCAGAGCTCGCCGATGAGCGGAACGCCGCGCACGACCTTGCGGCCCTCGTCGAGCACCTTCTCGTAGCCCGGCTGCAGCCGCAGCCCGGCCAGGTGCTCGGCGAACCCACCGATGGTCGGCGCGTAGCTGCGGCCGTTGTCGTTGACGACGATGACGACGGGCCGCTGCGCCGCGGCGATGTTGTTGAGCGCCTCCCAGCACATGCCGCCGGTCAGCGCACCATCACCCACGACGGCGACCACATGCCGGTTGCGGTGGCCGGCGAGCTGGAACGCCTTGGCCAGCCCGTCGGCGTATGACAGGGCCGAGCTTGCGTGGCTTGACTCCACCCAGTCGTGCTCGCTTTCGCTGCGCGACGGATAGCCCGACAGTCCGCCCTTCTTGCGCAGCGTGTCGAAGTCGTGGCAGCGTCCGGTCACCATCTTGTGCACATAGGCCTGATGACCCGTGTCGAAGACGATCGGATCGTGCGGCGAATCGAACACTCGATGCAGCGCCAGTGTGAGCTCCACAACACCGAGATTGGGGCCGAGATGCCCGCCCGTTGCAGCGACCTTGTGGATCAGGAATTCGCGGATTTCCTGTGCCAGGTCGCTCAGCTGCGACTGAGAAAGGTGCTGCAGATCAGCGGGACCGCGGATCTGTTCAAGCATCAGGTCAGTGTACGCACGGGCCCGCGCCTCAGTCCTGTCGAGACTCGTAGATGTCGGGCACACCGTCATGGTCGGCGTCCGCAGTTTCCAGAAGGTAGCTGCGCCGATACGCGGCGTTACGGCTCAACAGCACAAGCGAAGCCAGTACACCTGCGATAACGGAGCCGACGAGGACACCGATTTTGACGTCGTCACCCGCCGCGGTGCCGTGTCCGAACGCAAGTTCACCAATCAATAACGACACGGTAAAGCCGATGCCTGCGAGCAGCGACACGCCGAGCACGTCGCGCCATGTGAGGTCGTCGTCGAGGCTGGCATGGGTGAACTTCGCCAGCAGGAAGGCCGTCAGCCACACGCCGAGAGGTTTGCCGATCACCAGTCCCGCAATGACGCCGTCGGTGACGGGATGCAGCAGCGAGTCACCAAGCCCGGACCAGCCGCCGACCGTCACTCCTGCGGCGAAGAACGCGAAAACGGGCACCGCCAATCCTGCCGACACCGGCCGTAGCGTGTGTTCGAACAGCTCGGCGGTGGGGTGGCCATGGCGGCCCAGTACCGGGACGGTAAAGCCGAGCACCACCCCCGCGACCGTGGCGTGCACGCCGCTGGCGTGAACCAGCGCCCAGGCCGCCACGGCCAGCGGAAGCAGCAGCCACCAGTGATGGATCCCGCGCTGGGCCGCCAGCCCGAACAGTCCGATCGGGATCAAGGCGAGGGCGAGCGGGCCGAGGGACAAGTGATCGGTGTAGAAGATCGCGATAACGGTGATGGCGAGTAGATCATCGACCACGGCAAGCGTCAGCAGAAAGGTGCGCAGCGCCGTCGGCAGATGGGTGGACAGCACCGCGAGCACGGCGAGCGCGAACGCGATGTCGGTGGCGATCGGCACCGCCCACCCGCCGATGTTTTCGGGATGACCGCCGGCCAGGTTGATGCCGATGAAGATCGCGGCGGGCACGATCATCCCGCCGACCGCCGCGGCGATCGGCAGCACGGCCCGCGCGGGGTCACGCAGATCTCCAGCGACGAACTCCCGCTTGAGTTCCAGCCCGACAACGAAGAAAAAGGTCGCCAGCAGACCGTCGGCCGCCCATGCCGACACCGACAGCCGCAGATGCAGTGACTCGGGTCCGATCGCGACCTGCGAGACCGCGCGGTACGCAGCCGACCACGGGGAGTTGGCCCACAGCAGAGCCGCACCCGAGGCGACCAACAACAGCACCCCGCCGACGGTCTCCTTCCGCAGGATCTCGGCGAACCGCTGCGACTCCGACCACGACCCGCGCGTGAGGAGTCGCAGATTGGGCGGCATTGGCCGCAGTGTAGCGACGCGGGCCGAACTCAAATCGGGTTGCCCGGCTTTGCCATCTACGGCATCTTTACGGTTGGAGCGCCGGGAAGTCTGGTCGGCAGTCGCACCGCCGGTGCCGACTCAGGACGACGGACGTGGGAGTTCCGCAGTGGCGATGCAACGGACATTCGGTGGGATTGGCGGGCGCCAAGATACCGTATGGATTTCCCCGGACGCCCGTGATGGCGACGTACCGTTGGGGTGTGCGGGCCGAACAGATCGCGGAGGAGTTTCCCGTCGTCAGCCTGGACTCCGATGCGCTCGAGGCGGTGCGGTTGCTGGCCACCCGACGGCTGCCCGGGCTGGTCGTGACGGACTCCGCCGGTACTCCGGTGACGATATTGCCGGCGTCGCAGGTCGTCCGGCTGCTGGTGCCCGTATACGTACGGGAGGATCCGTCGCTGGCCGGTGTGCTGAGCGAGTCGATGGCCGACCGGATCGCCGACAAGCTGGGCGGAAAGTCGGTTGCGGAGGTACTGCCCAAGCCGCCGCCGGACATGGCGACGGTGAAGTCCGACGACACGATCATCGAAGTGGCGGCCATTATGGCCCGCAACCGCTCGCCCCTGGTTGCCGTCATGAGCGGCGAGGGAGTCGTCGGCGTCATCACCGCCCCGCGCTTACTCGAGGTGGCTCTCGGGTCGCACTGAGCACGGTCAGCCCGGAGGTGGTCCGGTGGCGATCGTCGCCGTAGCGGTATTCGTCGTCGCCTATGCCCTCATAGCGACCGACCGCATCCACAAGACCAAGGTCGCACTCGGCGGTGCCGCAGTCGTGCTGGCACTCGGGATTGTCGGCGCCCACGACGTGTTCTATTCGCGTGAAACCGGAATCGACTGGGACGTCATCTTTCTGCTGCTGGGCACGATGGTGATGGTCGGCGTGCTGCGCCAGACGGGCGGATTCGAGTACGCCGCGATCTGGGCCGCCAAGCGGGCAGGCGGATCTCCGTTGCGGGTGATGGTTCTCCTGGTTCTGATCACCGCCGTGTCGTCGGCGCTGCTGCCCAACGTGACCATTGTGCTGCTGATGGCGCCGGTGACGTTGCTGGTGTGTGACCGCCTCGACATCAACCCGGTGCCCTTCATGATCGCCGAAGTGATCGCGTCCAACATCGGCGGCGTATCGACACTGATCGGTGATCCCCCCAACATCATCATCGGCAGCCGTGCGAGCCTGTCGTTCAACGATTTTCTGATCCACCTGGCGCCGATGGCGATCATCGCGTTGGCCGCGTTCGTGGCGGTGCTGCCGCTGTTGTTCAGGGGAACATTCGGCGTGCACACGGATCGGGTCGCCGAGGTGATGGCGCTGAACGAGCGGGAGGCCATCCGGGATATCCGGCTGCTGGCCAAATGCGGGGTCGTGATGGTCGTTGTCTTCGCCGCGTTCGTCGCGAGCTCCGCCATCCACGTCGAACCCTCGATCATCGCGCTGATCGGCGCCGGGGTTCTTGTGACGATTTCGGGTGTCGAACAAGTCCACTACCTGGCCAGCGTGGAATGGGAAACGCTGCTGTTCTTCGCGGGATTGTTCATCCTGGTCGGATCGCTGGTGAAAACCGGGGTGATCGCCGATCTGGCGCGCCTGGCCGGCGACGTGACCGGTGGCGATCCGCTGCTGGCGACGATGCTGATTCTCGTTGTCTCCGCGGTGCTTTCGGGTCTCATCGACAATATTCCCTACGTCACCACGATGAGCCCCGTCGTTGCAAGCCTTGCCACGACCATTCCCGATCCCGGCCACGTGCAGGCCATGTGGTGGGCGCTGGCGATCGGAGCAGGCTTCGGCGGGAATATGACCGCCGTTGGCGCGAGCGCCAATGTGGTGATGCTCGGCATCGGCGCCCGCGAGGGCTATCCGATCGGGTTTGGGGAGTTCACCAGAAAGGGCGCGGTGGTGACGGCGCTGACGGTCGCGGTGGCCGCCCCTTACTTGTGGCTGCGATATTTCGTCTTCGGTTAGGTGTTCACCAGCAGTCGGCATCAGCCAGGAGGTAGCCCCCCGCGGCGCGATTCGGCGGGATACGTTGAGCAGTCATGATCATCGAACGACAGAGCATGGTCGATGCACCGGCCGAGCGGGTGTGGGCGCGCGTGGTCACCCCTGAGGGCATCAACGACGAACTGCGGCCATGGATGACCATGTCGATGCCTCGTGGAGCGAATCGCTGACCGTCGACAACGTGCCGATCGGCACCCCGATCGGGCGCTGCTGGCTGCGGTTGTTCGGTGTGTTGCCGTTCGACTACGACCTGCTGAAAATCGCCGAACTGCAGCCAGGACGGGGGTTTCGCGAGGAATCGACGATGGGAAGCATGCGCCGGTGGCGACACGAACGCTGCGTCACACCCGACGGCGACGGGAAAACCGTTGTGCACGATCGTATTACATTCCAGCTGCGCGCAGTCCTGCGGCCGCTCACACCAGTCGTGGCGGCCGGACTTCGCGCGCTGTTCGGACACCGGCACCGACGCCTGCAGCGGCACTTCGGTCAGCCCTAGCGCGTGAGCACCGCAACGCATTCGACGTGGTGCGTCAGCGGGAACGAGTCGAACACCCGCAGGTCCTCAACGCCATACCCGTGTCCAAGATACAGTCCCACGTCGCGCGCGAACGACGCTGCCTCGCAACCGATGTGGATCACCCGAGGCACCTCGGCGGCGGCCAGCAGATCGATCACGTCGCGGCCGGCCCCCGACCGCGGCGGGTCAAGCACCGCCACGTCGGCCCGCTCGCCCTGGCGCGCCAGCGCCCGGCGCACCGAGTCGGTCACCACCGACACCCAGCCGAAGTCGGCCAGCGCCGCGCGCGCCGACCGTGACGCCCCGCGGGACGTGTCGACGGTGACGACGCGTCCGCGCTCGCCGACGGCCTGCGCAAGTACCGCAGCGAAAACCCCTGCCCCGCCGTATAAATCCCATGCCGCCATGCCGGTTTCGAGCTGCGCCCAGCCGGCCACCAGCTCGCTGTAGATCCGGGCCGCGTCGCGGTGCGCCTGCCAGAACGCGGTAACCGGCACCCGCCAGATCCGCTCCCCGACCCGCTGCACCGCCTCGTAGCTGCCCTCGGCCACCTGAGTCGACGTCTTGCGCCCGGTCCGCGGCCCTGACTGCACGACGTGCCGGTCACCATCGTCGTCGATAGCCACGTGCAGCTGCGCCCCCGGCGGCCACACCCAGTCGTTCAGCCCGTCGAGCATGCCGATCCGAAGCTGCGCGCAGTTCAACTCGGTGACCAGCTCCGAACTGTGATAGCGGTGAAAACCGGCCCGCCCCTGCGCCGACGTGTCGAGCCGCACCCGGGTTCGCCACTCCGTGGCGCCGCCGTCTCCGACCGGCTCGGCGACGGCGGAGTCCTCGTCGCGCCACTGATAGCCGCCAAGCCGCGCCAACTGATTGGCGACGACGGCACCCTTGAGCCGTCGGGTGGCATCGGGTTGCGCGAACGCCATATCGCAGCAACCTGCGCCGTCAACGCCTGCGATCGAGCACAGTGAACCGATGCGGTCGGCAGACGGCTCGATCACCTCGACGACGTCAGCGTGCCAATACGATCCGTGATCGCCGACGACGCGGACCTTGACCGTCTCTCCCGGCAACGCATACCGCACGAACACCACCCGGCCCTCGTGGCGCGCAACACAGCTGCCGCCGTTGGCCGGTGGCCCGGTGGTCAGCGTCAGTTCCGTCGGCCAGGGTGACGGCTCGGCGACCTCTTCACTCAATCCAAAAAGCCCCTGCGTGCGTCGCCCGGGGCCGCGTGCGGCTGCAGCGTCTTGAGCCGCTCGGACGAACTCAGTTGCCACGGAACCGATGTCACCATCACGTTCGGCATGAACAGCAACCTGCCCTTCAGCCGCAGCGCACTCTGGTTGTGCAGCACCTGTTCCCACCAGTGTCCGACGACGTACTCCGGGATGAACACCGTGACCACGGTGCGCGGCGACTCCTTGCTGACCCGTCTGACGTACTCCAGCACCGGGCGGGTGATCTCGCGGTATGGCGAGGCAATCACCTTGAGCGGCACACTGATATCGCTGTCCTCCCACTTGTGCACCAGCTCGCGCGTCTCGGCGTCATCGACGCTGACCGTGATGGCCTCGAGTGCGTCGGGCCGGGTGGCGCGGGCGTAGGCCAACGCCCGCATCGTCGGCAGGTGCAGTTTGGACACGAGCACGATGGCGTGATTGCGGCTCGGCAGCATCATGTCCCCGCCGTCCTCGGCGGCCTGCTCCTCCAGCTCGCGCGCGACGGTGTCGTAGTGCTTGTGGATCATCTTCATGATCACGAACAGCGCGCCCATCGCCAGGATCGCGATCCACGCCCCGGCGAGGAATTTCGTCACCACCACGATGATCAGCACGGTGCCAGTGCAGATGAAGCCCACGGTGTTGATCACCCGCGAGCGCATCATCCCGCGCCGTACGGCGGAGTCGGTTTCGGTGCGCAACAGCCGCGTCCAGTGCCGCACCATGCCGATCTGGCTCAGCGTGAACGACACGAACACCCCGACGATGTACAGCTGGATCAGCGCGGTCACCTCGGCGCGGAACGCGACAACGAACGCGATCGCGGCGAACGCGAGAAACAGGATGCCATTGGAGAACGCCAGCCGGTCACCGCGCGTATGCAACTGGCGCGGCAGGTAACGGTCCTGGGCCAGAATGGATCCCAGCACCGGGAAGCCGTTGAACGCCGTGTTGGCCGCCAGCATCAGGATCAGCGCCGTGACACCGGCGATCAGCAAAAGGCCGATCGGGAAATCGTGGAACACGGCGTCGGCCAGCTGGGTGATCAGCGTTTTCTGGTGGTAACCGGGCGGCGCGCCGATCAGCTGCTCCGGGCTGTCGGCGACCTTCGCCGCTGTCTCCTTGGCCAGCATGATGATGCCAATGAATAACGACACCGCGACGACGCCAAGCAGCAGCAACGTCGTCGCGGCGTTGCGGGACTTGGGCTTTCGGAAGGCAGGCACCCCATTGCTGATCGCCTCGACACCGGTCAGCGCCGCGCAGCCGGACGAGAATGCCCGCGCGACCAGGAACACCATCGCGAACCCGAGCACCTCGCCATGTTCGGTATGCACCTGGAAGGACGCGGATTCGGCGCGCAGCGGCGTGCCAAGCACGTAGATCTGGAACAGGCCCCAGGCAAGCATGATGTACATGCCGATCATGAACGCGTAGGTGGGAATCGCGAACGCGGTGCCCGATTCCCGCAGACCGCGCAGGTTCATCGAGGCCAGCACCAGGATCGCGACGACCGCGAACAACACCTTGTGCTGCGCGATGAATGGCACCGCGGAGCCGATGTTCGACATCGCCGAGGCCATCGACACCGCCACGGTGAGGACGTAGTCCACCAGCAGCGCGCTGGCCACGATCAGCCCCGCGGTCGGCCCGAGGTTGGTGGTGACGACTTCGTAATCGCCGCCACCGGACGGGTACGCGTGCACGTTCTGCCGGTAGCTGGCGATGACGACCAGCATGACCGCGGCGACGGCAAGGCCGATCCACGGCGCCATCGAGTACGCGGTCAGCCCCGCGACGGAGAGCACCAGGAAGATTTCCTCCGGCGCATAGGCCACCGACGACAGCGCATCCGACGCGAAGACGGGCAGGGCGATCCGCTTGGGCAGCAGCGTGTGCGAAAGCCTGTCGCTGCGAAACGGCCGACCCAGAACCAGCCGACGAGCGACGGTCGAAAGCTTGGACACGAGAGCCAAGAGTAAGCCCACGAGCGAATGGTTGTAGCGTTCCGAGTGCGCAGGCTCTCCAGACACAGGCCGGAAAGGACCGTCAGGTGCGTGTAGTGGTCATGGGATGCGGCCGGGTCGGCGCATCGCTGTCGGACAGCCTGTCGCGGATCGGTCACGACGTGGCCGTCATCGATCGCGATAGCACGGCATTTCACCGCCTGTCCCCCGAGTTTTCTGGTGAGCGCGTGCTGGGGATGGGGTTCGACCGCGACGTCCTGCTGCGGTCGGGCATCGAAGAGGCCGGTGCCTTCGCGGCCGTCTCGTCGGGCGACAACTCCAATATCATCTCGGCGCGGGTGGCTCGCGAGACGTTCGGCGTGGAGCGCGTCGTGGCCCGCATCTACGACGCCAAGCGCGCGGCCGTCTACGAACGTCTCGGCATCCCGACGGTGGCCACCGTGCCGTGGACGACCGACCGGCTGCTGAACGTGCTGACCCGGGAGACCGAGACCACCAAGTGGCGCGACCCGACCGGCAACGTCGGCGTCACCGAGCTGGCGCTGCACGAAAACTGGGTCGGCCACCGGATCACCGACCTTGAGGCGGCCACCGGCGGTCGGCTGGCGTTCATGATCCGGCTCGGTGCCGGCCTGCTGCCGGACGCGAAAACCGTCATCCAGGCCGGCGATCAGGTGTACATGGCGGCGATCGCCGGGCACATCGCCGAGGCGCTGGCCATTGCGGCGCTGCCGCCAAGCGAGGACATCGAGAGCGCATGAAGCGCGCCAGCCGGAATATCGGGGACATGGAGGAGCGGCGCAGATGAAGGTCGCCATCGCCGGGGCCGGGGCCGTCGGCCGTTCCATCGCCCGCGAGCTCGTCGACAACCACGACGTCACGCTGCTGGAGCGCAACCCCGAGCACATCGACGTCGACGCCATTCCCGCCGCGCACTGGCGCCTCGGCGACGCATGCGAGCTGAGCCTGCTGGAGTCGGTGAAGCTCGAGGAGTTCGACGTCGTGATCGCCGCCACCGGCGACGACAAGGCCAACGTGGTGGTCAGCCTCTTGGCCAAGACCGAATTCGCGGTGCCGCGCGTGGTGGCCCGCGTCAACGACCCGCGCAACGAATGGCTGTTCGACGAGAACTGGGGTGTGGACGTGGCGGTGTCAACGCCGCGCATGCTGGCGTCGCTCGTCGAGGAGGCCGTCGCGGTCGGTGATCTGGTGCGGTTGATGGAGTTCCGCAAGGGCCAGGCCAACCTGGTCGAGATCACATTGCCCGACGACACGCTGTGGGGCGGAAAGCCGGTCAAGCGCCTCAACCTGCCGCGCGACGCCACGCTGGTGACGATTCTGCGCGGCCCGAGGGTGATCGTGCCGGAGGCCGACGAGCCGCTCGAGGGCGGCGACGAGTTGCTGTTCGTGGCCACCACGGAGGTCGAGGACGAGCTGCGGGAGCGGCTGCATCCGCAGTCGCGCTGACGTCAGCGCTGGGCGTAGGCCGGAGGTGGCGTCGCCCGATCGTGACAGCCTGCCGTAGTCTCCTGCGACACCCTGCGGTAGTCACCCTGCCGGTTGCGGATGCCGACCGTCGAGATGGCTCCCGCGACCGCGAACAGGATGGCGGCTACCAGGGCGCCCTGCCTGAAACCGGCGAAATCGACTGTGCTGACGCCTTTCCCGTCGCTAGCCTCGCCAAGGGAAACGATCACGCCGGTAAGCGCGATCGCGATCAGGCCCGCAATCCGTGAGACGGCGTTGTTGACCGCCGAACCGATGCCGCTCTGCGCCGGATCGACCGCGGCAAGGATCGCCGCCGTCAGCGGCGACACCGTTATCGACAGCCCGAGCCCGAACACCACCATGCCGGGCAGAATCTGGGTCCAGAAATTGAACGGCTCGCGCGCCATCATCATCCACAGGTAGCCGACCGCGGCGATCAGCGGACCGACGCCCATGAACAGGCGTGGCCCGTACACACCTGCCAGCGTGCCGAACCGGCGGGCCAAGAAGAACGACAGCACCGGCAACGGCAGCGTCGCCAGCCCCGCCTGCGTGGCCGACAGGCCGGCGGTCTCCTGCAGGAACAACACGATGATCAGCGTGCCGAGCGAGACCGCCGCATAGAGGAACACCGTGGCGAGGTTGCCCACCGCGAAATTGCGGGCGGCGAAGATGTGCAGCGGCATCATCGGGCGCGGAGTGCGGCTCTCCCACCACGGGAACACGGCCAGACACGTCAGCCCGATCGCAAGGCCGGCGACGACCGTGGGGTACGAGAAGCCCAGCCGTTGCCCTTCGATGAGCGCGTACACCGCACCGGTGAGGCCGACCGCGTTGAGTGCGGCGCCGACGATGTCGATACGCGCGGATCGGCCCGTCGCGTGTTGCCGGTCCGCCGGCGGGGCGAACTGGTCGGCCGCAAGCTTGGTCGTCAGGTACAGCGTGAGGGCCAGCGGCACGATGTTGACCCCGAAGATCCACCGCCAACCCACCGCGTCGACCAGCACGCCGCCGAGCAGCGGACCGATCACGAAGGCCGTGCCCGTCCACGCCGTCCAGGTGCCGATGGCGCGGGACTGCGCGGCGCCGGAGAACCGCGCGTTGATCATCGCCAGGGAACTCGGGACCAGAAACGCCGCGCCAACGCCCTGCAGGCATCGGGCGGCCACAAGCACCCAGCCGCCGGGCGCCAGGGCGCACAGCACCGATGCCACCCCGAAGACGACGACGCCCATCCGCAGCACCGACAGCCGGCCGAACTGATCGGAGACCGCGCCTGCGACAAGAATCAGCGCCCCGAGCGAGAGCAGATAGCCGTCGATGACCCACTGCTGCAGGGCCAGGCCTCCGCCGAACTCCCGGCCGATCGCCGGCAGGGCCAGGTTGACCACCGACCCGTCAAGGAACGCCACGAACGAGGCCAGCACCGCGACCGCGATCAGCGGCCGGTCGGTGTCGGTCTCAGTGGGCATCGGGTTGCGCTACGCCTCCGCGTTCGTCGGCGGTCTGCGCTGTTTCCTCGGCTTCATGCGCGTGCAGTGCTCGTTGCGCGGACCGAATGGCAAGATACGTCACGAGCGCTGCCACCGCCGTCAGCGGCCACCCCATCGCGATGCGAGCGACGCCAAGCCATCCCGTCTGGTCGGCGGCGTAGAGGTGTTGCTGCACGACGAAGCGCGAGGTGAACACCAGCACCCACACCAGCGTCGCGAGGTCGAACGCCACGACGGCCCTTCGCAATCCGCGCCAGGCGCGGTCATGAGAGTTGACCCAGCCCCAGATGTAGCCGACGGCTGGACGACGAATGAGGATCGACAGCGCGAAAACGATGGCCCAGAACAACGACATCCAGATGCCGAGCAGAAAGTAACCCTTCGACGCGCCGACGATATAGGCGATCAGCGCACTGATCCCAACGCCGATGAACCCGGAGATCGCCGGCTGCACCGACTCGCGGCGGATGAGCCGCCACACCAGGATCAGCGTCGCCACTCCCAGCGCCGCGCCGATCGCGGGCAATAGCCCGAACGCGGTGGATACCGGAACGAACACCACGACGGGCAGTGAGGAGTAGATCAGCCCGCTGATGCCGCCCATCTGCTCAAGGACGGCACCCCCGCGAGCGGGGAATCCGCTTGTGGCTTTGGTTTGCTTCCCCGGTTCGGCTCCGGGGTCAGTCACTTCTGAATCTCGTAGCGCGGGTTGTAGATCGCCTTGGCGCCGTTTTCCAGCTTGCCGACGCGGCCGTGCACTCGCAGCGTGCGACCGGATTCGATGCCGGGGATGCGGCGCTGGCCGAGCCAGACCAGCATCACCACGTCGGTGCCGTCGAACAGTTCGGCCTTGACTCCGCCGGCGCAGCCCTTGCCGTTGCATTCAACGCTGCGCAGGGTGCCGACCATCGTCACTTCCTGGCCGCGGTGACAGTCGATCGCCTTCTGGGCACCGGTGCTGGCGGCTTCGTCGCTGAGCTCTTCGACGTCAAGTTGCTCCGGGTCTTCCGTCAGCCGGCGGGTGAGCCGGCGCAGATACCCTTCGGCCGTGGCCATGGCCTCTCCTGACTTCTGCAGATCCACCATGGATCTACCCAATCAAACGCCACGGTAGACCTCTTGGTTCGGTTATGCCACGCGGTGGCAGGGCCGCCACGCCGACGAGTCGATGAACGGGGCACGATCGTGTGATGGCGGTCAATCTTCGCGGTGTCACAACGGTTCTGCTGCCCGGCACCGGATCCGACGACGACTACGTCTACCGGGCGTTTTCCGCGGCGCTGCACGATGTCGGTGCGGTCGTCGTGACGCCGGCCCCGCAGCCGGACCGGCTCATCGACGGCTACCGCGATGCGCTCGACAACGCGGCACGAGCGGCCCCGATCGCCGTCGGCGGGGTGTCCGTCGGCGCCGCGGTGGCCGCCGGGTGGGCGCTGGCTCATCCCGGGCACGCCGTCGCCGTGCTGGCCGCCCTTCCGGCCTGGACGGGCGAACCGGACACCGCACCGGCCGCCCTTGCTGCGCGGCACTCGGCGGAGGTGCTGCGCCGCGACGGGCTGGCGTCGGCCACCGCGCAGATGCGGGCGTCAAGCCCGCCGTGGCTGGCCGATGAGCTGACCCGGTCCTGGGTCGGGCAGTGGCCTGCGCTGCCCGACGCGATGGACGAGGCCGCCCGCTATGTCGCGCCGACCTGCGGTCAGCTGGAGGGTCTGGCCGTCCCGATGGGCGTGGCCTCCGCTACCGACGACCCGGTGCATCCGGTCGAGGTCGGCATCGAATGGGTGGCGGCCGCGCCGCGCGCGGCGTTGCGCACCGTCACGCTCGACGAGATGGGCGCGGACCCGGCGGTGCTTGGCGCCGCGTGTCTGGCCGCGCTGGCCGACACCTAGCCCCCGGTGATGGTCCGCAGCTGCTGCATGGCTGACCCCTGCTCGCTGCGCCGGGCGACGGGCTCCGGCGTTGGTGGCTGCTGGTCGGGCTGCTGTGCCTGTTGGGGCTGCTGGGCGGATTCTTCGGCCGCCGCGCGCAGCTGCGCCGCCATCGGCTCGGGCAGTTGCACCTCCAGCGGGGTACGGACCGGCAACGGCGTCTCGCCGCGCCGAACGACAGTGTCCGCCAACGCATTCCGCGCTTCGGCGGCCAGGGCGGCGATTTTGTCCTGCGGACCGTTGACAACGCATCGGATCATCCAGCGATAGCCGTCAACACCGATGAACCAGACAACGCCTGGTGGCTGGTCCTGCTCTGCCTTGGCAATGCCGACCACTTCGCGACCCCACGGGCCGTCCTCGATGCTGACCTTTGGCACGTCCTTGCGCAGCGAGTCGGCCAGCTCCGCCGCGACCTCCCGCCACAGACCCGCGGTCTTCGGCGCGGCATAGGCGGCGACTGTGAATCGACCGTTGGGCGTCACCACCCACACGGCGCTTGGCACGCCCATCTCGGTGAGCTCGACCTGAACTTGCCCGGCCTCTGGCATCGGAATCAGTACGGAGCCGAGGTCCAGCCGGGCCATCCCCGCCGTCGATGGGTCGTCGAAGTCGTCGATGTCGAAGGGACCTTCGAAGTCGTCGACGTCGTCCTCCATGGCGATCACGTCGTCAGGGTCGCTGGCGTCATCGCCGTCTTTGCGCTTTCCGAATGCCATCTCACAGACTCGCATGTCCGCCGGAGGAACCGTGGCCACCGTCGCCACGGGCTGTGTCGGCCAGGCCGGCCTCGTCGAACGACGTCACCTCGACCAGCTCGGGCAACTCGACCCGTTGCACAAGCAGCTGGGCGATCCGGTCTCCGCGATGCACGACGATCGGAGTCTGCGGGTCGAGGTTGATCAGGGCTACCTTGATCTCACCACGGTAACCGGCGTCGATCGTGCCAGGGCTGTTGACGATCGAAAGTCCTACGCGCGCAGCCAAACCCGAGCGGGGATGCACCAGCCCGACCATGCCGTAGGGGATGGCGACGGCGACGCCGGTCGGCACAAGCGCGCGGTGACCGGGCGCCAGCTCGATGTCGAGGGCGCTGTAGAGGTCGACGCCCGCATCGCCGTCATGAGCACGGCTGGGCATCGGCAATTGGCGATCCAGGCGCACAACCGCCAGAGAGGTGGACACGACGTCACAGATTACTCTTGGCCGCGTGTCCGACACGCGCGCCACGTCGCAATCCGTTCGCTACCGCGAACGGTTGTCGGTGCCGTGGTGGTGGTGGCCGCCGGGACTGGGGCTGGCAGGGCTGATCGCGCTCGAGGTGAATCAGGGTGTGCCCGCGCTGCCGAACTGGGTGCCGTTTGCGGTGCTGCTTCCCGTCGCGGCCGTCGTCCTGGTTTGGTTCGGCAAGACCGAGGTGCGCGTCGTCGGCGGTTCGGGCGAGACCGAGCTGTGGGTCGGGGCGGCACACCTGCCGGTCGGCGTGATCGCGCGGTCGGCCGAGGTGCCCAAATCGGCCAAGTCGGCCGCGATGGGCCGCCAGCTCGATCCTGCCGCGTTTGTCGTGCACCGGGCGTGGGTCGGCCCAATGGTCCTTCTGGTTCTCGACGATCCTGACGATCCCACGCCGTACTGGCTGGTGAGCTGCCGCCATCCTGGCCGCGTGCTGGCGGCGCTCCGCGGCTGAGCCGCGAATTCAGGCCCCGCGGCTGAGCCGCGAATTCAGGCTCCGCGGTCAAGCCGCGAATTCAGGCCCCGCGGTCAAGCCGCGCAGTCGGTGCAGATCATCACGCCGTTCTTCTCGCTGGCCAGCCGGCTGCGGTGATGCACCAGGAAGCAGCTCGAGCACGTGAACTCGTCGGCCTGCTTCGGGATAACACGCACCGACAGCTCCTCGCCGGACAGATCGGCGCCGGGTAGCTCGAAATTCTCGGCGGACTCGGACTCGTCAACGTCGACGACCGCCGACTGGGCCTCGTTACGCCGCGCCTTCAGTTCCTCGAGCGAATCCTCGGAAACGTCATCGGTCTCAGTGCGCCGTGGGGCGTCATAATCGGTAGCCATCCTCATGTCCCCTCCGTCAATCCTTGCAGCAGAGCTTTGTACCAGCGTCGAACGCATCTTCCAAACGATTCGTGCCCCGATTGACACGCGTTCCACTGTGATTTACGTCACAGTCGAGGTCGTACCGCTCGAACGGCCCAGCGACGCTGGCCTTAGAGTGCAGTCGTGGTCGCGCAAATCACAGAAGGTACCGCATTCGACAAGCGGGGTCGGCCCTTTCGTCGGCGTAATTACTTGCCGGGAATCTTGGTGTTGGTCGCACTGGCGGTGGTGACGTTGTTGGTCTGGCTGGTGGCTCTCAGCCAGCCGCCTGACGTCCATGAGGCCGCGGTCTGTAACGCGCCGCCGCCGCCCGCCGACCCGACCGCCACGGCGCCGCAGCTCGGTGAGCAGGTGTCGCGGCAGACGATGACGGACGTCAACCCGGCCAAGCTGGCCGACGCCAAGATCCATGTCCTCAACGCCAGCGGCCAGGGCGGCCAGGCCGCCGAGGTGGCCGGCGAGCTGCGCGACCTGGGGTTCGCCGAGCCGGCCGCGACCAACGACACCCTGTATGCGAACACCCGGCTGGAATGCCAGGGCCAGATCCGGTTCGGTCCGTCCGGGCGCGCCGCGGCCGCGGCGGCGTGGCTGGTCGCGCCGTGCACCGAGCTGTTCCAGGACCAGCGCAGCGACGGCACCGTTGACCTGGCCATCGGAACCGAGTTCAGCCAACTGACCCACAGCGACGACATCGACGCTGTGCTGGCCAGCCTGCGCCCGGACGCCACCCAGGCCGCCGATCCGACGCTGCTGAAAAAGATCCACACCGGCGCCTGCTAGGCCCCGTATTCCGTTGGTACGGGCGGGTATTCGCGGCTACAACGCGCCAGAGCGACGCAACGCGTCGACTAGCGCATCGGCGATGCCCGGTGTGGCCGCCACGATCAGTCCGGCTCCCCCGTCGGCGGGCGGCAACCGCAGGTTCGCGCCCGCCTCCGCGGCGATCAATGCACCCGCAGCCCAGTCCCAGACGTGTACGCCGTCCTCGAAGTAGGCGTCGAGCTGTCCGGCGGCCACCATGCACAAATCGAGCGCGCACGATCCCATCCGCCGCACGTCGCGCACGACGGGCAGCAGCCTGGTGAGGATTTCGGCCTGCCGTATCCGTTGCTCGGGCGCGTAGGAAAACCCGGTGCCCACCAACGACATTGACAGCTCGACGGCCGAACTGGCCGCCAGCGGCGTCGTCACCCCGGCCCGCTGCAGGCGAGCGCCGTGACCCAGCGCCGCGGAGTACAACGCCCCGGCGGCGACGTTCGCCACTGCCCCGGCCAGCGACGCGCCGTCGCGCTGAACCGCAACCGACACCGCGTACGTCTCGATCCCGTAGACGAAGTTGACCGTGCCGTCGATCGGGTCGAGCACCCAGGTGAGCCCGTCACGACCGCCGGTCGATCCGCCTTCCTCCTCGCCGAGGATGTGTTCCCCCGGCCGCATTTCGGCCAGCCGGTCGCGCAGCAGCCGCTCGGTTTCGGTGTCAACGACCGTGACGGGGTCGGTCGGTGTGCTCTTTGCCCGCACCGCTGCCGCCGTGTTTCGTTGGGGGTCCCCGAACACCTCGATGCGGCGCCGCCGGACGAAATCGGCCGCCTCCGTCGCCAGCTGCTCCGCGACCGAGCGCAGCCGGACGGGATCGGTGTCGTTGTCCGTCACGGATCCATCGCAACACAGTCCCCCTGCACGCGGGGGCGCCCCCGGTCGCTGGCCGGTTGCGCGACAGCCACGCGTGGGGTTTCCCGAACCACTAATGTGTGGGACGCGTCGCACCTGCCAGCCTCTGTGAGGAGCGCTCATGACCGCCACCGATTCACCTACCGCCGACCCGAGCACCAACGGCGGCCCGCAACGCCGCGGATTCGGCATCGACGTCGGCGGAAGCGGCGTCAAGGGCGGCGTCGTCGACCTGGACACCGGGGAGCTGATCGGTGACCGCTTCAAGCTGGCCACCCCGCAGCCGGCCACGCCGGACGCCGTTGCCAAGACCATCGCAGCGGTTGTCAGGGAATTCGGCTGGACCGACAAACTCGGCGTCACCTACCCCGGCGTGGTGACCGACGGGATCGTTCGCACGGCGGCCAACGTCGACAAGGGCTGGCTCGGCGTCAACGCCCGCGACGTGATCGCCTCGGCGCTGGGCGGCCTGCCGGTGACCGTGCTCAACGACGCCGACGCCGCGGGGCTGGCCGAGGAGAAGTTCGGCGCCGGCAAGGACAACTCCGGCGTCATCGTGTTGCTGACGTTCGGCACCGGTATCGGCTCGGCGGTGATCCACAACGGGGTGTTGCTGCCGAACACCGAGTTCGGCCACCTCGAGGTCGGCGGTAAAGAGGCCGAGCACCGCGCCGCGTCGTCCATCAAGGAGAAGAAGGGCTGGACCTACGAGCGCTGGACGCAGGAGGTGACCCAGGTGCTGGTGGCCATCGAAAACGCGATCTGGCCGGACCTGTTCATCGCGGGTGGCGGAATCAGCCGCAAGGCCGACAAGTGGGTCCCACTGCTGACGAACCGCACGCCGGTGGTGGCCGCCGCGCTGCAGAACACGGCAGGCATCGTCGGCGCGGCGATGGCCGCCGACGTGGATGTCACCGCTACTGCGAAGTAGCCAGCCCAACTCGCGCGTCAAATTTGCAGCTCAGCACGGCGGTACCTCACACTGTCGTTACAATGGTCGACGGCGGCCGCATAACCGGATAGCGGCGAGATCAACCGCCAATATTCGACACAGCCGACGCTTTTCGATGGTGCACGACCGTGCCCGTCGTAATTTGCAAGATCGAAAGGGTGTACGTGGCAGCGACAAAGGCAAGCCCGGCAACCGATGAGCCGGTGAAGCGCACCGCCACCAGGACCCCCGCCAAGAGGACCCCGGCGAGCCGCGCATCAGGTACCGCGGCGGCAAAGTCAGCCAATGGATCGGCACCCGCGAAGCGGGCCACCAAGACGGCCCCGGCGAAGGCCCAGTCCGGCACCGCGACGAAGACTCGCACGGCCGTCAAGCCCGCAAAGGGCACCCCGGCAAGCCGCGAATCGGATACAGCGGCCAAGCCGCCCTCGTCAGCGCGGGGCACCAAGGCCAAGGCCGACGCGCCCGCCACCCGCGGGCGCGCGAAAAAGGCCACCGCGGCCGAACCGGGCACCGTCGACGAAGACCTCACGGAGCAGGTCGAGAGCGACGATGTCGAAGCCGGGCCCGGCGACGAACTTGACGTAGACGAAGCCGAGATCGACCTGGAGGACATCGAGGTCGGCGATGACGAACCCGCCGTGGAGGTGGCCGTCGAAGGGGCCGAACCGGTAGCCGGATCCGCCGAGGAGGTGCCTGCGGCCGAGGACGACGAGATCGCCGAACCCAGCGAGAAGGACAAGGCGTCCGGCGACTTCGTCTGGGACGAAGAGGAGTCCGAGGCGCTGCGGCAGGCCCGCAAGGACGCCGAGCTCACCGCGTCGGCCGACTCCGTCCGGGCCTACCTGAAGCAGATCGGCAAGGTCGCGCTGCTCACCGCCGAGGAGGAGGTCGACCTCGCCAAGCGGATCGAGGCCGGGCTCTACGGCGCCGAGCGGCTGCGCCAGGTCGAGGAGGAGGGCCAGAAGCTCTCCCCCCAGATGCGCCGCGACCTCAACTGGATCGTCCGCGACGGCGAGCGCGCCAAGAACCACCTGTTGGAGGCCAACCTCCGCCTGGTCGTCTCCCTGGCCAAGCGCTACACCGGCCGCGGCATGGCGTTCCTGGACCTCATCCAGGAGGGCAACCTCGGTCTGATCCGCGCAGTCGAGAAGTTCGACTACACCAAGGGCTACAAGTTCTCGACCTACGCGACCTGGTGGATCCGCCAGGCCATCACCCGCGCCATGGCCGACCAGGCCCGTACCATCCGGATTCCGGTCCACATGGTCGAAGTGTTCAACAAACTGGGTCGCATCCAGCGCGAGCTGCTCCAGGACCTCGGGCGCGAGCCCACCCCGGAAGAGCTGGCCAAGGAAATGGACATCACGCCGGAGAAGGTGCTGGAGATCCAGCAGTACGCGCGTGAGCCGATCTCGCTCGACCAGACCATCGGCGACGAAGGCGACAGCCAGCTCGGTGACTTCATCGAGGACTCCGAGGCCGTGGTGGCCGTGGACGCGGTCTCCTTCTCGCTGCTGCAGGACCAGCTCCAGCAGGTGCTGCAGACCCTCTCAGAGCGCGAGGCGGGCGTGGTCAGGCTGCGGTTCGGTCTCACCGAC
>JAOPVX010000293.1 GCA_025965975.1 Mycobacterium sp.
CGGTCGACGACGTTCGTCATGCGCCGTGCTCTGACGCTCGGCCTGGCCGTTGTCGCCCTGCTGTTGGTACTCGGCGCGCCTTTCCTCGGTGTGAAGTGGGGATTCCCCGATGACCGGGTGCTGCCGACGTCGGTGTCGGCGCATCAGGTCGGCGACCAGTTGCGCAACGACTTCGCCGACAACTCGGCCACCGCGGTCACCGCGGTGATCCCCGACGCCCACGGCCTCACGCCGGTCGATCTGGAGCGCTATGCCGCTGAGTTATCCCGCGTCCCAGACGTTTCAGCGGTGTCGGCAACGACGGGCACGTTCGTCGGCGGCACCCGGGTTGGGCCACCCTTGGCGGCCGCGGGGGTGTCGCAGGGCAGCGCGTTCCTCACCGTCGACAGCACGGCGTCACGGTTTTCTGACGCCTCGCAGACTCAACTCGACCGGCTGCATGCGGTACCGGGACCGGCCGGCCACTCGGTTGAGTTGACCGGTATCGCACAGACCAACCGCGACAGCGTCGACGCCATCACGTCACGGCTGCCCGCGGTGTTGGGCCTGATCGCCGTGATCACCTTCGGACTGTTGTTCCTGCTGACTGGCAGCGTCGTGCTGCCGGTCAAGGCGCTGGTGCTCAACGTGCTGTCGCTGACCGCCGCGTTCGGTGCGCTGGTGTGGATCTTCCAGGACGGTCACCTGGGTGCGCTCGGAACGACGTCCGCAGGAACCCTGGTCGCCAACACGCCGGTCCTGTTGTTCTGCATCGCATTCGGGCTGTCGATGGACTATGAGATGTTCCTGGTGTCCCGGATCCGCGAGTACTGGCAAAAGTCCGCTAAGACCGGTGCCGACAACGACGAGAGCGTCGCACTGGGGCTGGCTCGTACCGGCCGGGTGATCACCGCCGCGGCGCTGGTGATGTCGATATCATTCGCGGCACTGCTCGTCGCCCACGTGCAGTTCATGCGGATGTTCGGGCTCGGCATGACGCTGGCCGTACTGGTCGACGCCACGCTGGTGCGGATGGTGCTGCTCCCTGCCTTCATGCACGTGCTGGGCAGATGGAACTGGTGGGCACCGAAACCGTTGGTGTGGCTGCACGACCGCATCGGCCTGCGCGAGGGTGAGACGTTGACCGAACGCACGACGGTGCCTGTGGCGTAACGGATCACGTTGACATCCTCCACCTGCTGAAGCAGGTGGATTCCCTTGGCCGTCATGCGGCGGTGGGTGGTTTGCGGTTCATCGCAGATGCCGCCGGCCCAGGGGCCGGACCTGTGAGGGGGTCGGTCTTACTCTTGCTCCCCGCCTGGCTGACGGCTTCGCCGCCCGCGTTCGCCGCGGATGTCCCAGCCAGTTGTTCGGTTTGTGCCGCCCAGCGTGTGAGGGCTTCCTCACGCACATTGACGGCAGCGTTGGTATCAGCGTTGCCCGTCCAGGCACACAGTTGGCATCGGAACACCGCTTGGCTTTCGCGGTTCTCCCGTGCTGTGTGCCCGCACTGATGGCAACGCTGACTGGTGTAGGCCGCCGGCACCTCAACCCAGGTGACACTGGCCAGTTCGGCTTTGTATTCGATGTGTTTGGCCAACCGCGCGAGCGCGGCGTTCTGCAGGACCCGGTTCAGTCCACGTTTGGTGGCCGCGCCGGTCCCGCGGCGTTTGCGGGTCATGCGGTCCAGGTGCAGAGTTTCGATCCCAATGAAGTCGTGCTCACGCACGAGCTGGGTGCTGAGTTTGTGCGCGAAATCGTCCCTGATCCGCGCTTGCCGCGCGGCCAGGTTGGCGGCGGCGGTCTTGTGCGCCTGATAGCGGCGACTGTCCCAGTAACGGCGTCCCTCACATGCCGCGATCACCCTGGATTTGGCCATCCGACGTTGATGAAACTTGCGGTGTTTGTCCAAACCAGCGGTGTCGGGGGCATCGTAGAAACGGCCGCGGTCATCAGCGGCGGTGTGCACCACACCCCGATCAATACCGACCACCCCACCCGTACGGACCTTGCCAGTGACGGGTAGCGGTTCGTTGACGAACACCAACTCCCGCCGAGTCCAGTTCACCCGCACCGACGTGTACGCGCGGATCGGCTGCGACAACCGGACGTGCAGCGTGACCTTCCAGCCGAGTTTGTGCGGCTTCCCGTCCGCTCCACGCCCTGGTGCGCGGTGCGTTCTCGGATTCGCCCCGCTGATCGTCACCATGCCAGAGCGGCGGCCCGTCTTGGTGAAGACCGCGTTGCGGCCACCGTTGAACCAGCCCACAAACCGCTGATCGGAATCCTTACGGCGGAAACCGGGCATCGCCCCCGCCCGCCGGCCCTGAGCCTTGTTGGTCTTGCGGCGTTTGCCCGCCGAGAACCAATCCGTCGCTTCGGTTTTCAGCGTCGCTTCCAACACCAGTGACGGCAAACCGGCCAGAAAACTGTGCCCGCGCCGGGCTTGCGCGTCGGTGATATCAGTAACCGTGCGCCCGATGGGCACCAACACCGGCTCGCCAGCCTGATCGATCACCATCACCGGATCACCGTTGCGGTCTTCGCAAGTCAAATACCGGCAGCGCGTCGAACGGCGCTGGTTGAACCGGAACCGGAACCCATCGCACAGCCAGCCCAAAACCTCATCCGGGTTGGCCGACCACACCGGCGCCTCGGTGCCATCCGGCCCCGTGACGTCGCCCAGATACACGGCGCTGCCGTGCAGGCGGGCGCGGGTGATCTTGACCTGTTGACTCATGACGCCAGCACCACATCCCACTGGTGCTCGATATAGCGGCGCACCGTCGTCTCCGACACGTAGCCGACCGACGCGGCGAAGTACGCCGGTGACCACAACACCTTCGCGAAATTCCGCAGGTGCGGAAACTCCTGGCGGAGCACTCGCGCGGTGCGCCCTTTGAACGCGCGTACCACCGCAGCCGGCGCATCCGTCGGCCCGACCCCCACGAACAGGTGCACATGATCAGGCATCACTTCGTGAGCCACGATCCGCCAACCGTGCTCGTCGGCGATCTGCTCGATCAGTTCGTCCAGGCGGCGGGCGACCCGCCCGCCCAACACCCGACGCCGGTACTTCGGGCACCACACCAAATGCAGCCCAAGCCAGCACACGCCTCCCGGCCTGCGACGAAACCGCTGACCTGACATGACCCGAACGTTACGCAACGACACCGACAAAACTCGCGTGACCACGCCATTCGCCTACGCCCCGATTCCCCCGGCCGCTAAAGCGATCGGCCCCTCGGGGCTGATCGGTGGATGCTCGTGCGTTCCGCCCCCGTTGGCGCTACGCGGCTCTGGCCTCCACCACGCTGAGAGGTGACGCCGTTTGCACCACCCGCGTCATCCGGAATCCGGCTTGGCTGAGCAGGTCGCGGTACTCGGCCGCGGTGCGTTCACGGGCCCCCAAGTTCAGCATCATCTCCAGATCCACCCATTTTCCCGGGAAGTCACGATTGTGCTTGGGGATGACGAATTCGACCAGCAACACCGTGGCTCGGGGGCCGGCTGCCGCGCGAACGTTACGCAGGATCTGCAGCGCCTTCTCGTCGGGCCAGTCGTGAATGATGTTCTTGAGGATGTAGGCGTCACCATCGGCCGGAACGCTGTCAAAAAACGACCCCTCGGCGATAAGCACCCGGTCGGCGACATGATGCTCGCGCAACAGGTTCGGGGCATCCGCGACGACCGGCCCCAGGTCGAACAGGACGCCGCGCGAGGCCGGCGCCGCCGCCAGGATGGCTGCCAGCAGTGGGCCATGCCCGCCACCGACGTCGACGATCGTCGGATAGGCGCCGAAGTCGTAGCCGGCGACAACGGTCGCCGTCGTCATCTCCGAGACACTCGTCATGGTCTGGTTGAAAAGTTCTGCAAGCTCAGGCTTCTCGGCGAAGTAGTCGAAGCTCTCCTTGCCGCGCAACGTCTCGACGACCGCGTTGCCGGTGCGGACCGAATCGACCAGAAGGGTCCAGCGTTCGCGCTGCTCCTGCGATCCGTAGAACCGTGCCGCCGACTTCATCGACACCGGCGCGTCGGAACGCAGAGTGTCGGCAAGGGAGTTCAGCTCATACCGGCCGTCGCGACGATGACGGAAGATGCCACGGCTGATCAACGCCCGCAACAGCCGGCGCAGTGCGTCCGCGTCCGCGTCCACCCGCGCCGCCAACTCGTCGATCGGCAGCGGCCCGTCGGCGAGGGCGTCGGCGACACCGAGTTGGGCCGCCACAGTGATCGCCTGCGACGTCCAACCGGCAAGGATCATCTCGATCATCGCTGCCGGCGGGGGTGTCAGCCGTTGGTTGAGCCGATACAGGTGGTGGCGAATCCGCTCGACAACGCGGGCCAGCTTGGCGGGTGGCACCTTGGCGGTCGTCGACATCGCGTGACCCTTCACAGTCGTATGGATCGTCATCAGCAGCGGATAAACCGGTGAGACAGGTCTCGGTTGACTTCCGCGGATATCCGGCGGTGACTTACCGAACGCAGAAACGTCGTCATCGCCCAGGTACCAAACGAATCCGAGATCATGGCGGCCGGTTTCAACACTGACTCACTCTGAGACATCTGCCGCGACGTCACCCAGGACACGGCAGTGACCCTGCGTCGCCTGGTCCTCTCGTACCAGCGCAGCGCGCTCGAGAGATCACCGTTGCCGCCGATCGCTGGATTCCGGGAATCCGAAAGTGCCTTGCACAACACCATCGTGTCGAGCAGCGCCTGATTGGTTCCCTGCGCGAGGATCGGCGGCATCGCGTGAGCGGCATCGCCGAGCAACGTCACCGCGGGCAGGCGCGGCGAGCGGGGAATCGGATGCCGGAAATGCGGGAACGGCGAACCCGCCAGATCGTCGTCGGTCAACGTCGCGAGTACTCGATCGACGGCGTCGGACCATCCGGCGAAGTTGGACCGGATCATGTCGATCGGACGTTCTGGTCTGATGAAGTCGGACGACCACGGCAAGTCGAACCACCACTGCAGATCACAGCCGCCCGCCGGCCACAGGCCAAGGTTTCCGTGCCTGCCGATGACCTGCAGGGCGACGTCCTTTTCGGCGATGTCCGGGAGCGTGATCAGTCCCTGCCAGCTGCACCAGCCGGTCGGCTTGGCGGGTGGCGCACCGGCGATATCTCGGACCATCGAGTGCAGACCATCCGCACCGATCAACAGATCCCCTTCGGCCGAGCTGCCGTCTTCGAACTCGATCCGCACCCCATCGCGCGTACTGACCGCCCCTACCGCACGGGAATTGCATCGGATGCGTTCGGCCGGAAAGCCTTCCAGCAGACGGTCAAGCAGGACTCGACGTGGGACCATCCGAACAGGCCCGCCCAGCCGCTCCACGATCGTGGTCACGTCGATATTGACGAGCCGGCGACCGGTCGATGTCGCGATCCGCACGGTGGACAGCAGCTGACCCGCCCCGTCCATATCGACGCCAAGCTGCTCAAGAACCGTCGAGCCATTGGACCAGATGGTCACCGCACCGCCACCGGGCCGCATATCCGGCCGCTTTTCGAAGACGGTGACGTCATGCCCGTCTCGCAGTAGTCCCCGAGCAATGGAAATGCCGCCAACCCCGGCGCCGATGACGAGGATCCGAAGCCCATTCGGTATCGGGATCTGCTTGGCCGATCTCCTGTCGAAAAGGCGATGCGGCACGGCCATTTTCATCCCCGGCCCATCCAGCTGTGGAAGCGACCTTCTGGATCGTAGGTCGAGCGCACCTTGTCGAGACGCGCCATGTTCGGATCGGTGATGAATGTCGCGGGGCGCCGGCCGAGATTCTCGTCGGCGAGCGCAATGCCGGTCGCCAGGTGCGACATCGCCGCCATGTTGGACCCTGCCCACTCGCGGTACTTTTCGTCGTCGGCCGGATCCTGCCAGACGGTGTACAGCGCCATGTAGATCTCGTCCTCCAAGCCGTACACCTTGTCGGCGCGGTCCGCGAACTTGCCCCAACCCGTCAAAATGAAGTGCGAGGGGTGCGGTGGCATCGTTTCGATGATTTTGCGGATGCCCGGCAGTAGCTCTTCGGCTGAAGCCGAAGTGAACATGTTGTCGGCGATGTAGCGGTGCCCCTTCGGGTAGTTGGTCATTATCGCGCTGTACCAGCTGGCCAAGTTTGTCGGGGCATAGGGAATGTTGATCATCGCCTTGTCGGCGACCGGGCAGGTGCCAAGTACGGCAAGCGCTTTCGCCGCCTCCTCTTCTGATTCGGCGAACACTGGCGACGCGATAGCGATGGCGGGGTGGTCGATCCCGGCTGCCGGATAGGCACGCGTGGTGAGGATTTGCAGTTCGACGCGATCGTCGACCTCGGGACTTATGGAGCGCCCCCACGAGTAAACCTCGTCGACGAGCTCGATCGGGTACATGTACAGACACGTGCCCAAGACGGCCGGGCGCCGGTAAATCCGCAGTTTGAACGAAGTGACCACACCGAAGAAGCCGGTGCCCGAACCGCGGGCAGCCCAGTACAGGTCAGGGTGGTTCTCGGGGTCGCAGTAGATCTGTTCACCCTCGGCAGTGACGACCTCGAGTCCAAGCACGCTCTCACATGCCGGTCCGACCACCTTGCTGTTCCAGCCGTACCCGCCCTGCAGCAGATAGCCGCCGAGCCGAATGCCTTCGCAGTGGCCCGCGGGGAAGAAGAGCCCCTGTGAGTCGAGTTCGGTCGCGAAGGCGCTGGCGATCTTGCCCGGCCCAGCATCCGCGGTCATCCGATCCGTGTCGACGGTGCAGTGGTCGAGGCGGCTGACGTCGAGCAGCAGGCCGCCGTCGCGCAGGTGACTGGCCGCCCAGCTGTGCCCCCCAGAACGTACGCCCACTTTGTGGCCGTTGGCGCGCGCATAGCGGATCGCTGCGACCACGTCGTCGGTGTCGTGAGCTTGCACGATCACGTCGGGAAAGCGGTCCGGCAGAAGGCCATTCCACACCGTTGCACGACGGGCTGTTTCATATCCTTCCGAGCCGCGGAAGTAGTACTTTTCGACGGAAAGCAAAACCATTGCGTCCCCCTTTGGTTTCGGACAGCGGAGTTGGCTGCCATTCGGATTGACATCGGCGCTCTTTGACTGCGCGCGCCTCGGTAACTGCGCTACGGGTGGCTTTGCGGTGATAGCACCGCGGCGACCAGATACATTGCGGCGACCAGATACATTGCACCCACTAGCACTTTCACTTTCTTTCCGAGACCTGGCCTAACCTCCGCCTGCAAGTGACACGACGTGTGGGCAGTTTCTGTTCATCAGACGTGGTCGACGTCACAGACTGCACGGTAGCTGCGCATCCGGTGACATCGAATCTGGCCAAGATCTGTTGGTGTGCTGAGCGGCACCTGGGATTCCGGTTGATCGGGTGGTCGAAATGCACCCTGAACTGGACATTCGTAGCCGCGAGGGGTCCGCAGATCGCGCGACGGACGAGGTTAGTCCACGACTGGCACAGTCAGCGGCTCGGTGGCGGTGGTGGACGACGTCGTGGCCAGGTAGGCGGCGATCTCACGGGCTAGAGGGGTGGCGGCGAGGCGGATCGCGCGCAGTGGGCCATTGGGCGGAATGCCGTAGCCGATCGCGAACATTCCATCGCCGATGTGCGAGGCGAATCCGCTGCGCGGTTTGCCGCGTTCGTCAAGGACGCCAAGGTGGCCGACCAAACCGTCGAGATCCATGCTGAAACCGGTTGCGGCGATGATCACCTCGGGCGGTATGCGGGTGCCGTCGGCGAGGATCACACGGTCGGATTCGACCGCCTCCACGGCACCGACGACCTCGACGCGGCCGGCCCGCACGGCGCCGATGAGCTCGTCGGCCAGCGTGGGGATGCGGCCTGTCGTTTCCACCGTCGCCTTCAGCCCGAGCGGCGGCCGGTTGAAGCCGTAGGCCGACAGGTCGCCCCACATCAGGCGCTCGGAGAGGGCGATAATCGGATCGACCGCGCTCGCCGGCGCCCAGGCGAACAGCTCGAGCAAGATGTCGGATGGAAGGGGTCCGATGGCACGCCGCACGAGATGCGGCGGTGTGCGGACCGCAAGCCAGATCCGGCGCGCGCCGTTGTTGGCGAGCTGGACGGCGATGTCGGCGGCCGAATTGCCGGCGCCGACAACAAGGACGTCGCGGCCGCGGAAGGGCCAAGCGTTTCTGAAGGTGCCGGAGTGAACGAGCTCGCCGGTGAAGCGACTCAGGCCCGGCCATTCAGGGATGGTGGGGGTGCGGTAGTTGCCCGTGGCGAGAACTATTGCCCGTGTTCGGATTTCGCCTGACGATGTGTCAAGCCGCCAACCACCTCCTGCGCGGTCGACCCCGTTGACCTCACAGCCAAGCTCGAGCGTGATGTTCTGCCGCCGCACGTAGTCGTCGAAGTAACGAACCATGTCCTCCCGCGTCGGCCAACGGCCGGCGGTCAACGGGATCCGCTGTCCGGGAAGGTGCGATAAGAACCCGGTGGTGTTGAGACGGAAGTTGTCGTAGCGCGTGCGCCACGAAATGGCCGGCGCCGCTGCACGGTCGATAACGAGAGTCTTGATGCCGTGCCGATGCTCGAGCTGACGTGCGACAGCGAGACCGGCGGGGCCCGCGCCGATGACAACAGCGTCGCGGTTGTCCTTGACCTGTGTGGTCATCGGGATACTCCTGTTCCGTGAGGTCGACGAGTGCCACCGATCTGAGGCAACCGCGGAGTGACCATGTGGTCGCCGCCAAGTAAGGTGAGCGCCGTTTGCACGCCGTCGCAAAACTGGGCGGTCTGGCGGACCGGTGCGTCATGGTCCGCGGCGACATCGACGTGCGGGCAGCCCAAGTACCTGGCGAGTGCCCGCTGAAGCCCCGGCGGCATCCGCCGGTCGCGGGTGAGCACGATGACCGCGCACGGTATCGGCGGCGGCGGGGTGCCGCGCACATCGAACCGCGTCAACTGCCTTGCGGCGCGCCATAGCTGGGCCGGCCCGACGTCGGCGGAGCGGGCGACGGTCACGATTTCACGGCCCCGTAGGCCTGCGGCGTGAGCGAGTAATTCGCGACGGCCAACCGCAGCCGAGAGCGCTCCGACGGCCGCCGCCACCGTTAACCCGCACCTGACGAACCGGTCGTTCCAGCAGGCCCCCGCCCCGCTGAGCACCAAACCGGCAAAGCTGCTCGGCTCACGCTGGGCGGCGTACATGGCGGTCGCCGCCCCGAGTGAAAAGCCGACAAGGACCGGCTTCTCAGGCCCGAACCGCTCGGCTGCGGCACGGACCGTCGCCCTAGCACTCTCCCACGTAAACGAGGTGTCGCGGGAGGTCCCGTGTCCGGGCAGGTCTGGTGCCGCAACGCGATAGCCCGCTGCGCGAAGCGATTCCGCAAGTGGCGCCCATGACATCGCACCCGTCGAGCCCAAGGGATGCAACAGCATCAGCGGTGGAGCGGCGGTCAGCGCAACTGCAGACGACGGTGACAGGTTTACTCCCCGCGGCGATTACTGAACATAAGCGCCATGACTCCATCGTCACGGCTTCCCGCTTGTAACACGGTGTAGAAGGCCGTGCGGTTCATCGGTCACGGCAGGACGCTGCTCAGGCGTCGAATTTGGACTTAGTTCGCTGCTGGATACCTTCGACGTGTTCAATACCCCGCCCGCGGCAACGAGGGAGCTGTTCGAGCGGGGCGGCCCCCGCGATGGGAACTTCAAGGGTATCTGGTCTTTCGCGTCGCCTGATAACTCAGCGTCGCCAGCCTCCGGACGTTCCCGCACCTGCGGTCCACTGCGAGGCCAAATCCCGACGAATACGCGGAAGCCGCCCGCCCACCGTTGCCGGTCAGGATGCTACCAAGTCTGTTCGGCGGCGCGGACCAGGATCTCGTTGACTGCGACCCGGCGGTCGCGGGTGACGATGAACATCACCGCGTCCGCGATGTCGCCCGCTTGTAGCATCTCGATCTCTGCGCTTTGTCGATCGATGTCTGCGCGGGTTTCCGGCGGCAGATGAGTGCTGATTTCAGTGTCCACCCTGCCCGGTTCGACTAGTCCGACGCGGACCCGATTGCCGAGTACCTCCTGGCGCACCGACTCCGAAAACGCGCCGATACCGAACTTCGTCAGCGCGTACCCAGATGTGCCGGGTCGGGCGACTCGGCCCGCAGTCGAGCTGATGTTCACCAGATCGGCCACCCCGCGGGGCGAGTCGGCCGCTGCCTGGATCAGGTAAGGCAAGCTGGCGCGAGTCGTGTACAGCAGACCCTGCACGTTCACCGACAACATGGCGTCCCAGTCGTCGGGATCCGCCTCGGCCGCCGGGCCCACACGCATCAGACCCGCGTTGTTGACCACGGTGTCCAGCCGGCCCAGCTCGCTGACCGCCCTCGTTACCGCCGCCTCGGCCTGCTGACGGTCGGCGATGTCGGCATCGACCGAGATGGCGGTCGCGCCGTCCGCCACGATTCGGTCTCTGAGGTCGTCGAGGCGGTTGCGGCGGCGGGCCACCAACGCCACGGCGGCGCCCGCGTTAGCGAGAGCCAGCGCGGTCGCCTCGCCGATACCGCTGCTGGCGCCGGTGACCAGGGCGACCGTTCCCGCGAGTGCGCTTGTCACAAGAGGCTTAATTGACGCCGTTGATTCCTGGATGTAGGCCGGGGGGAACTGTTGGTGCCGGCGGCGCTACTACTGGGGGTGTGAAGAGGTTGCCCCCGGTCGGGTTGATGCTCTTTTCGGTTTCGGTTGGGGAGGCCGGTCCACTGCTGGCCGGCGCTGGCGTCGTGGTGGCCGCGGTTGTGGTTGTCGTGGTGGTGGTCGTTGGCGTCTGGTTACCACTGGTGCCGCAGGCCGTGGTTAACGCACCCAGCGCAATGAGTACGGCCCCACCCGCCAGAGCCATTCGTCGACGATCAACGCTACGAGCGTTCATCTGCAACTCCGATCTACGTATTAACTTCCTAGCCAGAGCAATTCGTGAAGCGATTCGGTCGTCCTACTGTCATTAGCGGTCGAATACTGCTCGTGGCCAATGGCCTTGGGTGCGGATGTCGCGAGTGCTCGCCCGGCAGTACGAGCACGTCGCTGCGACCATCGCCAACCCAGTCCAGTAAACCGTCCAGCGCCGCGGATTCGCTGACTCGTCCCGGTAGCGTCGCGGATGCGAGCGGTAGAGCGCAGCGCTCGTCCGTCAGTCCAACCACCACCCTCAGCTGCCTGGTTCCCCCCGAACGATCGTATGATATGCCGTAACCTCAGCGCCACCGCTGCGTTGGCAGGCGCTGTCAGTCCCCGTCGTAATGGGCGTGGTTCGTCTCCACCGGCGGCAACGGTCGAAGCGGTTGAGTGCCGTCGGTGGTGGTTGATTCGTTCCGCCGCGTTGATGGTGACGACGCGGGCGTCCGTCAGTGTCGCGGAATGTGCGCGCTCCGGTGTCCTACGTCTCGGTGTGTCGCGGGGCGAACAGGTCTCCTGAGTGCGACTGATCGACGCACAGTGGCTGGCCATTGGGCACGTGCATGTCGACTTTGGCGGTGATAGGTGGCGGTCCCTGCACGAGGAGCGCGCGCCCATTGACATGATGAATCCCGTTGGTGATGGGCGATATGCCGACCGTTTCGTCCCCGCGCGACTCATCCGGTTTGATCCCGTCCAATGGTTCTCGCGCTGGCGGTCTCGTTGATGAGCCGTCGTCGACTTCGTCGCTTTCCCGTCTGCGGTCGCGTCGGTCGTTGGCGAGGGGAATGCGGCGCCGGAGAAACGAAAGCGATCTCGCGCCAACGCCTTTGATTCTGCCGGGCAGTCGCCGCACGGCGCCGGCTGGAACGAACGCCAGGTAGAGCACGAACATTGCGGGGGCGAAGAACCCCACAGCGATGGTGATCATGATCATCGAGTGCATCACCACCCCACCCGCCAGTACCCAGGGCCGGAATCGCTTATTCCATACCAGGATTGCTATCGACAACTCTAGGGCCAGAGTCCCCCAGGTCGCGAAGTTCATCAGTAACGCGTTGGCGGTCAACCAGTGCGGGGTCGGGAGGATGAGCATGTCCTGGAGTCGCAACGCGTAGGAAACTGCGGTGCCCTGGGGCCAGGCGTTACCGTCCACTTTGGCGCGGACAGTCGCCAGATAGATCAGTGAAAGTTCAATCTGCAGAAGGCGGATCGCCCATGGCGCGCGGATCTGCGCAGACCAGAAAGTGCCGGTGCTGCGGCGGCGATCCAGTGACAACGCCGCCCCGCACGGGGACAGTGCCAGGATCAGCGCCTCGACGCGGATCAGGATGTCACCGGAATTGAAGATCCACGGATTGCGGTATTCGAACGACACGACGAGTACGAACACGGCTAGGGCCGCGATCCGGCTGTGCCATCCGACGGTCATCGCGATGGCGGAGACAAGCAGCACCGCCCACCCGATCAGCAGGGCGCGGTCGCTGGTCCAGACGTCGAAAAAGCCCCATTGGAAGGCGATGGGCAGTTGGCGTGGCATGACCCCGTGCTCGCCGAGCAGGTCGTCCAGGTCGGGCAGCAGTGACAGGGTCCACGCCACCATCAACGCGCCGAACGCGATCCTGATCAGACCCAGTGTGTAGGCGGGTTTGGGTTGAAACCAGAACGTCCGCCACGCTTCGGCCAGAGCGGCCGGGCGCAGGCGTAGGGCCCGTTCGGGTTGGATCATGGCCGGCCGCTGAGATCTTCGCTGTAAAGTGTTTCTACTTTGGAGGTTCGGGGTCCGTCGCTACCGGGGGCTGGCAAATCCTGTGTGCGGAACACCATTTGGACCCGGATCGGATGTTCAGAGGGCTTGGTGAGTTCGCGCACCACCCAGTGCGCAATGCCGGCTCGGGTACCCCATTCACGAATCGTTTGCTCTTTGAGCTTTTGCCAGCGATACCAGGCGAACGGGCCGATCACGAGATCACCCTTATGGATCGTCCACACTCGGTCGGCACCATCGGTCATGGTGACCTGCACCTCGACCGTCTCCAGTTGACTGATGGGTTCAGGGGCGTACATCCGCCAGACTTGATCCAGCCCTGTCGCCGCCTCGATCGGTTGCAGGGTGGGCGTCAGCACCCGCTTGACTTCCGAATCGGGAAGATTCCCCACCACACCTGTCACGACGACTACCGACACCACCGCACTGATCAGCGCCTCACCCACATGAGAGCGTTCGAATCGTTGGCCGATCGTCGACGGCCTCCCGACGCTCCAGCCCGCACCCATCGCCGGCTGTCGCGATCTAGAAGAACCATCCGGCGCGGCGTCTCGAGCCCAAGCCTAGTAACCCCAAGAAGGTACTAATCAGGCCACCCACAAACGCCACAGAGCGCGACACCAAACTCCGGAGGAACCCGCCGATACCGCCCCCGCTGGAACTGCTGCTGGCCCCCGAGCTGGAGCCGCTGGCCCCGGAGCTGGAGCCGCTAGCGCCGCTGGAGCTACCGCTAGCGCCGCTGGAGCTACCGCTGGCCCCGGAGCTGGAGCCGCTGGCCCCGCTGGAACTTCCGCTGGCCCCGGAGCTGGAGCCGCTGGCCCCGCTGGAGCTACTGCTGGCCCCGCTGGAACTGCTGCTGGCCCCGCTGGAACTTCCGCTGGCCCCGGAGCTGGAACCGCTGGCCCCGCTGGAACTGCTGCTGGCCCCGCCGGAGCTGGAGCCGCTGGCCCCGCTGGAGCTTCCGCTGGCCCCCGAGCTGGAACCGCTGGCCCCGCTGGAACTGCTGCTGGCCCCGCCCGAGCTGGAACCGCTGGTACCGGCAGTCAGTTGAACCGTCGCAGGTTGTTCTAAAGGTTGGTAGAGCGCCCCGCCGCAGACGGCCAGGCCGCCGGCCAAGAGAGCGGCACTAATGGTGCTGCGCGTGTTCGAGGATGACGATCGCTTGGCGCGGTTTCCCGCGTCGGCGGACGGTGGCGGATTTGTTCGGTCGGGCATCAGCCGATCTCCTCTAAGCATTGCGCGGGAATCCGAGAAAGCCGCGCTTCCTCAGTGACGGTTGGCTGGACGATGGTCACGACGAGGTCGGGTCGCTGGGATCGCGCATACAAATCCACACGGGCACACATCGGTGGGGTTGCTGCCATGGCGGGCGGGCTGACCGCCCGGTTGTTGCCGCGGGATCGCGGGACTCGTAATGCCTGGTCACAGACCACCCTCGTCCCGGAGCGCTGGCTAACTCCTGTGAACTGACGCTAAAGGGGTGGCGCCCAGCGATAAATCAGGGGTTTCCCTACGATTGGCCAGCAACATGCCAAAGTGCACCGCGGCAGTGAGTCGCTCCGCTGGGATACCGGCCCGCTGGCACACTTCGGTGACGGCGTGAGCCGAGCCGGCAGCGAACACGCCGAAGACGACCTCGTCGATGGGTACCGCGAGCGCCATGAGCAGCTGCACCGGTGAGCCCGCGGTGGATACCGACGCCACGCAGTCGTCCAGCTTGGTCACGATGTCGTCGAGATCCGCGGTGACAGCGGGCCGGTACCACTCGACGAGGTAACACGGCGGGTGAGGCACCGGGATGCTCATCGATTCGACGCTAGGGCCGCGAGACGTCGAAGAAATCAGGTGTTTCCCTATTCGTCGGACCGGCCCATGCGTCGGCCGAGTTCGGCCCGCGAGTGGATGTCGAGCTTGCGATAGATGCGGGTGAGATTGACCTCGACCGTTTTCGGGCTGATGAACAGTGCGGCCGCAACGTTGCGATTGGTCATTCCCGAGGCCGTGAGTTCGGCGACACGCTTTTCTGAGGGGGTGAGCACGACGGTTTGGCGCGGGCCGACGTTGGCGCGGTCCAGTTCGGCACGGGCGCGGTCAGCCCACAGCGGGGTATCCAGATCCTCGAAGGTGACAAGTGCCTCGCGCACGTTGGCCGCGCCGGCGTCCTTCCGGCGTAATCGACGCTGGAGCTGCCCCTGCAGCAATTGGGTGCGTGCTCGCTCGAAAGGCATTGGCAGCCGAGCGTGTTCATTCATCGCCCGCTGCGCCGCCAGACTCGCCGCCTCGACGTCGCCGTTGGCGGCCAGCAGCATGGCGCGGCAGCGGGCACCGACGGCCAACATCCACGGCCGGTCCAGCCTGAGGCCGTTACGTTCGAGCCGGTCGATAAGCGGCTCGGCCTCGGCGAGGCGTCCCAGCTGGATCACGGCCTCAACCGCGTCGGGCACAAACGAGGCGCCGATGATTTCCGTGCCGTCCGGCGCCGCGTCAAGCCTGGACACCTGCGACTGCAGTGTGTCAAATGCCGCCCCGTAGTTGCCCAGCGATACGTCGAGGAAACCGAGAATCGTGACCGGCCACTCCGACAGGAGCTGCGAGCTGGTACGTTGGCCGGCCGCGAACGCCTCGGTGGCGTCGCTGCGGGCCTCGTCAGCTCGCCCGGCATAGGCGGCCAGCGCGGCCCGCGCCACCAGGCCCACACAGCGCGGCAGGTCGCCGCCCAGCTGCAGCGCCCGCTCCATCAGGTCCTCACCGACCAGGGTGGCTTCGGCGAAATCACCCCGCCAGATCTCGAGCAGAACGGTGTGGAAATCGATGAAGATCAGGTCGGCCTCTTCGCCGCGCTCGATGGAGCGCCGCCGCGTCGCACGCATCTCCTCGTGGGCCTGCTCGAGCTGCCCGGTGCAGGCCAGCAGCAAGGCGCTGTGCACGCTGGGGCGGAAGACCGAAGGAACGGCCGCTTCACGGTCCTCCAACTCGAGTGCACGTCGCAGACCGGGCGCATCGAAGCCGTCGCCGCGCAGGAAGCACACCATCACCCGCATGCTCAGCGCCTGACTCAACAGATGCGACTGCCCAAGCCGCGCGGCATCGCTCACGGCGTCCTCGACGCTGTTGACGGCGGCAGCGAGCAGACCCGCGTTGAAGCGGGCAAACGACTGTGTGACCAACATTTGGACGCGCAACGCGAGATCATCTCCGGTCTCGCCGAGCCCGCGCTCGAGCAGGCCGGCGGCCTCGAGGAAGCTGTCGTCGGACAGACGCACGATGGCAAGTAGGCACAACGCCGCCGCTCGCAACGTGCCCGCCCCCAGGTCCTTGATGGTCTTCTCGAGCACGGCCCGGGCCCGCCCAGGGTCACCGGCGTCCATGTGATGGGTTGCTGACCGGATCCGGCGCTCCGGCGTGTCACCGCCAAGCCCGATTGCCAACTCGACGAGCTCGGCTGCGGCCGCGGGCGCTCCCCTGATGCGTGCCATCTCAGCGGCCTCGTCGAGGGTCTGCAAAGTCAGCGGGTCAGCGCTAGTGGCGGCCAAGGCCAAGTGCCTGGCGTGCAACTCGGGCTCCTCGACGATCCCGGCCAGGCGCCGATGCATTTCTCGGCGCCGTGCTGGGCTGGCGCCGGTGTAGACACCTCTGGCCAACAGCGGGTGAGTGAAACGCAGCCGGTTGCCCTCGATCCCGACGATCCCGTTCGCCTCGACCTCGGCGAGCGATCCAATCAACTCGTCAGCATCCATCTCTATCGCGCACGCAACAAGTGCCACCGTCGGAGCCGCCAGACATGCGCTGGCAAGTAGCGCATCGTTAACGCCGGTGTTGACGCTCCCGATTCTGGCCCGCACCAGCTCGGCAAGCGTGCCGGGCAACGACAACTCGGCGGGGTGCTCCGCCGGGCCGATCCCGCGCGCCAGCTCAATCGCGTAGAACGGGTTTCCCCCCGAGACTTCGTGGATGCTCAGCAAGGTCGGCCGCGGGAACGTTCGCCCCAGCCGCTTGACAAGGACCGAGCGCAAACCACCAAGGCTCAACGGGTGCAGCTGGATCCGCCGGATCGCATCGGGCTTGGGCAACTGCAGCCACGACGCGTCACCGTCGCTGCCCGGACCGGCGCGGATCGTGCCGAGCATCCCGACCCGAGCCGAAAGGCGTCGCGCGGCGAACGCGGCAACCCGCACACTTGAGGGATCAAGCCACTGCAGGTCGTCAATCGCAATCAGTACCGGCGCTTCCTCGGCCAGGCCCTCCACGATCGACAGGAAGCTCGCCGCTACCGCCTGCTGATTTGTAGCAACGCCATCGGCGTTGACCCGCAACAGGATCCGGTCCACCGCGAGTCGCTGCGGTTCGGGTAGGTCGGCCCAGATCGCGGCGTCGACCTCGCCCAGCAGGTCGGCCAGCGAGCCGTAAGCCAGCACCGACTCCGCCGCCGCTGGGCGCGCCGACAACACCTGAAACCCGCGCTCACGGGCCTGCGCCACCGCGGCCAACAACAGCGTGGTCTTGCCGATACCAGGCTCACCCTCCACCACCAGCCCCGATGGCTCACTAGAGGCTGAGGCCAGGAAGTCGGCGATGGCTCGACCCTCGACAGGACGGCTCACAACACCGGCCGGCGTGGCCGAAGAATCTTCAGCCATCGAAGCCAGACTTCACCTGCGGGCCAGGCAGTTTCAGCCTGGCGCGGTTCGATTTGGCGGCGCCTAGGAGTTTGGTTGGCCTGGATGCAACCGGACTGGTGGACGTGCAGCGATGCAATCTTGGCAAGAGAAGGGACTTTCGAACACACGGGCTGCCAGTTACGCCGGCCGTCCTCGCCGACGCGGATCGTTCGAGTTGGACGTAGACAACCCTCACGACGATTCCGGCCACCGATTAGCGTATCGGCGGACGCTTCAGCTCGCAGCCAAACAAGCGTCCTGTTCAGATGCTTGTAAGGTGCTGTACGACTGCTGTGGTCAAAAGCGAAGCCGAGTGGTCGCAACGAAAACCGTGGCCGCCATCCAGCGCGACGGGAGGGTTGGCTCGGCGGCAGAACCTGGCACGGCCAGCACGTATTGCGGCTGTCAATTTCGAACCGGACAACAGGCGGCGTCGTGGGACCGCTGCGCTGACGCGATAGTGTTCGCCGCACAGGCTGTTTGGTCACGGTGAGGCAATGGTCGCGTGATCAGCCCGGGATGATCGGTACTGTCACGGCGGACGGGTGCGCGGCATCATGCAGGATGGTTTGGGTTGCGGTCTGGATTGACGAGTCCTGTCCGAACGGTGCTCCGGTGTTGGGGTTCGGCGCGAACTGGGGATAGTCACTGCTCGAGATCTCCAGCCGGATGCGGTCGCCTGTTTGGAACTCGTAACTCGTTGGCCAGACCTGGATCTCATATTGGTACGGCCGGCCGGGCGTGGTCGGTGACGGGTCGGACAAAGAGTCCCGGAATGAGGTCCGCAGAATGCCGTTGTTGAGGTTGATCGCGGCGCCGTCAGGCTTGACCACCGTCAGCTTGGCCGTGAAATCCGTGTCGCTGGCGCTGGATTCGGCCCACAGTCGGACGGATACCGGACCTGTCACCTCGGTGTCGTGATCGAGCGGTGAGCCGCTGTAGACCAGGACGTCGGAGCGCTGTTCGACGGGAATCTGGTCGTAGGGTCCCTGCGGGCCCGATCGCGCGCCGCAGCAGGAGTGACCGCCCAGGCTCGGCACCGGGAAGGCGGGGTTGTAGTTGTAAGTGTCCGGCGGTTCAGTGCCGGGCGCGGCGGACACGAGTTGTCCCTTGCGGTCTGCGATTCCGCCGGCGCCGGACAGATACAACGTTGTCCACTGGGTCTGCGGTAGTGGCCAACTGGACGCGTGCTTCCAGACGTCGGCGCCCATCACGAAGTAGTCCACCCGGGGCGGTCCGGCGACGGGGTTGTTCTCGCCTTTGAGGAAGTGATCGAACCAGTCCAGCATCAGGTCGTTGATGGGGCTATCGCCGACCGGGCCGATGTCGGAGAGTAACGGCGCCGGCTTCGATGCGGGTCTCCCCCAGTTGACGTGATCCCACGGGCCGATCACCAGACGCTGGTTGTTGCGGGCCATGTCGGTCCCTCCATGGGCCACCATGCCGGCGAAGTTCTCGGTGCCGCCGGCGAGAAAGGCGTCATACCACCCCTCGACGTCGAGCACCGGCACCTTCACCGACCCGTAGCGTTCCCTGATGCTGAACTGACGCCAGAAGTCGTCGCGACTGGAGTGCCGGATCCAGTCGAAGTACCAGGGCGCGACGGCAGGGTTCTGCGGTTGCAGCGGCGGAAGGTCCTTGAACGGCCTGAAGTTCAGCCACCGGGTCGGATCGGCAGCGGCGGCTTTCAATTGGGCAACGGTCGCCTGATCGTTGCGGTTCTGTGCGGCCGTCTGTGCGATGGAACCGATCGCCCACGGTTGCACGAACGCCAGTCGGAACTCGCCTCCCTCGTAGGTCCACCCGTCGTAGTAATCCGATGCAGTATTGGCGGGCACGATGGTCACCAGGTGCGGCGGGGCCGTCACTGCCGCCAGCCACTGAGTGGCGCCGACGTAGGACGACCCGTACATGCCGACCTTGCCGTCGGAGCCGGCCAGCGCGGCGGCCCACTCGACCGAGTCGTAGCCGTCGTCCATGTCGTGGGTGAACTCCCTGAACGTGCCGCCGGATGCGCCCTGGCCGCGGACGTCCTGGACCACGACGAGATAGCACTGCGACGCGAACCAGTCCGGCGGCTGGTATCGCGACGCCGCCTGCGCGTCCGATTTTCCGTACTGGGTGCGCATCAAGATCACGGGTACCGCACCTTTGGTGTTGGGTCGGTACACGTCGGCACGCAACACGGTGCCGTCGCGCATTGTGGCAGGCACGTCAGCCTGTTTGGTCACTGTGCACTGCCCGCGTCCAGCACCTCTCGTGAATCCCCCTGGCCCGCTCGCGCGGTGGTCGCCAGCGCACCCGCTCATGGCCAGCGCGACGGCGGCCGCGATAGCACAAACACGAACGGCGATGGAACCCACGTCTTCACGGTAGTAGGTAGAGGCAATGGGCCCAGCCGCATCGGCGTCACCGGGTGGTGAGCGCTGTGTGACATCCGGCGGAGTGAGAATACGGCGGGCACAGGCTGCCGGATCCAGGTAAAGCCAACACTCGACGATTCGTCCGTCCCGTATCCGGGGTCGACGCGATCGAAATCTCGGCTGGCCCATTGGGTTCGGTACGTGTCCCATCAGCGGCATCGGTCACGATCATCGTCGGCCTTGCCGTTCGCTCGCCGGCCGCAACAGATGAATCAACGAGATCGGCTTACTATCTGACGGCCAGTTACGGACGGCGGCCCTGCTCGTTATCACGTTGCGCGCCAACGGATTCAGTCACGCGGGTCAATGACATTGCGGAAGCTCGCCGCCGGACAGGCGGATGCGCCCGCGTCTCGGACCCGATCGGCCAGTGTGGCGTCCGATGTCACCACGGTGATCTGCTGAGGTCGATCGTCGGCCCTGACCAACCGCACGATCTCGTCGTCGGCCGAGTTGGCGCCCGCCGCGGGCGCGTGTCCTATGCCGATCACCGACGAGCGAATCGGCGGCGACGTCGGCTGCTCGAACACAACTGTCACGTCTTGCCGTTCCGCCGAGGCCCAACGCTCGAGCTGGTCCACCAGGCCGACCATCGCGCGCCGGCGGTTCTTCCACCAACCGTCCGGGCGAGTCCCGATCACGTTCATGCCGTCGACAATCCACCGCACACAAAGACGATACGGGCTCGCGTGCAACAGAGCCCGACGAGTGGGACGACCTGGCAACGTGGTGGCTGGCGACTGGAGCGTTGTGAGCGCACTGCCACAAGCCATACCGGCCGACGTTGCGTGTGACAATCGGCAAGTGCCCGATTGGACGTACCACCCCGTCGACAACCGCTGCCGCGCGCCTCGCAGAGAAACGGACCAGGACTGAGGCATGAAATCGGTGTTGACTCCTCAGCAAGAAGACTTTCCACGGTGGTACCAAGATGTCCTGACCAAGGCGAAGCTGGCCGAGAACGGTCCGGCGCGCGGAACCATGGTTATCCGGCCGAACGGCTACGCGATATGGGAGCGGATGCAAACGGAGCTCGACGGGCGGATCAAGGCCGCAGGAGCGCAGAACGCTTACTTCCCGCTGCTGATCCCGATGAGCTTCTTCGAGCGTGAAGCCGAGCATGTCGAGGGTTTCAGTCCCGAGCTCGCGGTCGTGACGCATGGCGGCGGCAAGGAGTTGACCGAGTCACTGGCCATCCGTCCGACAAGCGAAGCCGTCATCGGTGAATACATGGCCAAATGGGTCGATAGCTACCGCGATCTACCACTGCTCCTCAATCAGTGGGCCAATGTCGTGCGCTGGGAACTGCGGCCGCGAATCTTCCTGCGCACCACGGAGTTTCTGTGGCAGGAGGGCCACACCGCGCACGCTACGGAGTCCGACGCGCGGCAGTATGCCCGCGGCATCCTGCACGACGTATATCTGGATTTCATGCGCAGTGTCCTCGCCATGCCCGTGATCATTGGCAGTAAGACCGCTCGAGAACGGTTCGCCGGGGCGGAGAACACCATGACCTGCGAGGGCGTCATGCGTGACGGCAAAGCGCTGCAGATGGCCACGTCCCACGAGCTTGGCCAGAGGTTCAGCCGCGCCTTTAACATCAGCTACGCCAGCGCCGAGGGCGCGACGGAGCTCTGCTGGACCACCTCATGGGGCGCGTCGACACGGATGCTGGGCGGGCTGATCATGTGCCACGGCGACGACGTCGGGCTCGTCCTGCCGCCGGCGCTGGCACCGGTGCAAGTAGTCGTCGTGGTGGTCAAGGACACCGATGGTGCCGTCACCCGCGCCGCCTCCAGGCTGGCTGCGGAGCTCACGGCCCGTGGCGTGCGGGTAAGGCTGGACGACAACGTCTCGCAGGCCTTCGGCTGGCGGGCCACCGACTGGGACTTGGTCGGCGTGCCGATCCGGGTGGAACTCGGCCCACGGGACCTAGCCGAGAACGCAACCCTGCTCTACCGGCGCGATACCCGCGATAAGACCAAGGTGGGCATCGACAACGTCGCTGACGAGGTGCAGCGGCTGACAAGCCGTATCCAGAAGGACATGTTCGAAGCGGCGACGGCGCGCCGCGACGCCACCATCTCCGACTGCAGCACGCTCGACCAGGCGCGCGACGTAGCGCAGACGGGCGTCGCCCGCCTGCCATGGGAGTTCGTCGGCACCTCCGGCGAGCAGGACCTCGCCGCCGGTGGCCTCACGGTGAGGTGCCTGCAGCTTGGCGACGGATCGCTGCCTGAAACCGATCACGACGCGGGTGCGCTCGCCTATGTCGCGCGAGCCTACTGAGTTTGCTGTTTAGCCACCTGGCGGGCCGCAACGCCGCAGCCGCTCTCGAGCCAGGCCCGCCCATCCCCTCGTGTGTCGACGGCAAGGCTGTGATCGAATGTTGACGACTACAGACCATGGGTCCACGGCAGTCTCACACCTCCGCCCGACGTTGTGCGGGGACGTCCGGTGGTATTGGGGCCTTACCCAGGGAGCAGGCATTGACGAAACCGGCTGACCAGGCCCATGCCACCGATGACTTCGACGACGCGGTTGACCAGCTGCGCGCCGACTATGACAGGACGCCCTACCACTCGGTTTCTTTTCCGCAGTCGGCGCCGGGACAGCTGGCCGCGGTCGCCCATTTGTTCGGGTTGGAAACGCGCGAGGTATCCAGCGCGCGCGTGCTCGAAATCGGCTGTGCCACCGGGGGCAACGTGATCCCGTTTGCCGCTGCGCATCCCCGGGCACGTGTCGTTGGCCTCGATCTTTCGCAGGTTCAGGTCGACCTAGGACGCGCGCGTGTGCAGGCATTGGGCTTGACCAATGTGGAGTTCGTCGCGGGTGATATCGCGCGGATGGATCTCACGGCATTGGGGCAGTTCGATTTCATCATCGCCCACGGCGTGTACAGCTGGGTGCCGCCGGCGGTGCAGGAAGCGCTGTTGTCCGCGTTTCGAAGGCTGCTGGTTCCCGAAGGCGTGGCCTACATGAGCTTCAACGTGTATCCGGGCTGGAAGTCCAAGCAGGTCCTTCGCGATGCCATGCAGTTGGCCAGCGGCGCCAGCGCCACCCCTGACGAGAAGGTCCGCGAGGCGCGCGGCATGGTCGACTTCCTCGAGGAGGTGTCACCGGCCGACGGTGTGCTGGCGCGAGTCATGGCCGATTTCCGTGCCCACTCAGAAGGTTTCGGGGATTCGCACCTGTTGCACGACGAACTTGAGACGTTCAACGCACCGTGCTATTTCTACGAAATGGTCGGACGTGCCGGCGCGCACGGTCTCGCCTATCTCGCGGAAGCCCGCCCCGAGGCAATGTTCCCCGGCAACTTCGGCCCCAAGGTTGAAGAGTATCTACTCAAGAAATGCGGGGGCGTCCAGGTGCTGGTGGAGCAGTACATCGATTTCGTCGTCAACCGCATGTTCCGCGAATCACTGCTGGTGCATGCCGAACGAGCGCCGCAGATCCGCTACCACCCGGACCGCAGCCGTTTCCGCCGCTTGCACATCGCCGGGTGGGCGCCACCTGCTGACGGGCAGACTCGTCTCGATAAGTCCCGCCAGGAGTACCAGCAATCCGACGGTGCGACGCTGTTCACAAACGATCCCGGCATCAAGGCGGCGCTGGATGCGCTCACTGCCCGTTGGCCGTGGACGCTGTCACGACAGGAGCTGGTGGACGCGGTGCACGCACGGCTAGTCTCCGAAGGTCTCACGCCCAGCGCCAGCGTCCCAGACCTCGTCGACAATCTGATGGGAGTTCTGATCCTGCAGGGCCAGGCGCGTTACCGGCTTGATCCGGTGTTGCCGGAACCGGCACCCGCACCGTTACAGCTGGAGGAGGCGGCCAGGCGCATTGTGGAGCTGACGGGCAGTGAAAGCCAGGCGTCAACCTTCAACCTCTGGCACGAGACGCATATGTTGTCGCCGGTGGACCGCCATCTACTACCCCTGCTGGACGGCACCCGTGATCGCAATGCACTCGTCGAGGCCCTCCTGGCCGTCGACCGTGAGGACCCGATTCCGATCGAGCGCGATGGCAAGCCGGTGTCTGGCGAGGCCGAGCGGCGCGACGCCGTAATTGATTACATCGACGCGTTGCCACAACTCCTGACAGAGATGAAGCTGCTGCGAGTCAGCTGATTCTCGTCGCAACGCACGTTGGTTGTCCCCAGTGCCGCACCGGCGTCCATCAAGCACGACAAGTCGGAGATCAGTGTGGCTCCACTCCGTCAGCCAGCGCTTGCCCGCTTCGCGGTGCCGACGCGGGGGTTTGTTGTAGCGTCTCAGTTTTGACTGCAAATTCTCAGTCATGATGCCCGGGTCAGGCGTTGATGTGCGATGTGGGTGTCCGATCCGCGTGCGGGGGCCTTGGCTACAACGTGCCGGGACAGATCACTTGTGCGACCGGCGAATCTGAGTGTGGTCACCTGACCTGGCCCCGTTGTTCTTCACGAATGTTGGCCCCTTCGGGGTGGTGATCATTCCGGCGGGGTGGGTTCGGTGTGTCGTCACGAATTTTGGCCCCACCCTCGTTCAGATCGTTCCTGTCGCCCGTCGTCCCTGTCGGCCGTCGTCAGGGAGGGTCGGTCAGGATGCGGTCACGCGTGGAATTGTTCGAAAAGATCAGGAGAGACCGGCGGCTCGATGAACTGTCGATCCGCGAGCTTGCCGATCGTCACGGCGTGCACCGTCGGACGGTTCGGCAAGCGCTCACGGCCGCGGTTCCGCCGCCGCGGCGGGTGTATCCGGTTCGGCCCCGGCCGGCGATCGATCCGTGGGTCACGGTGATCGACGCCTGGCTCCTCGCAGACAAGGACGCTCCGCGCAAGCAGCGACATACTGCCCGGCGGGTCTGGCAGCGTCTGGTCGCCGAGCATCAGGCGAGCTTGGCGGAGGTGACGGTGTCGCGTTACGTCGCCCGGCGTCGGGTCGAACTCGGGCTGCTGACCCATGAGGTATCGATCCCGCAGACCCATCTGGTCGGGGCCGAGGCCGAGGTCGACTTCGGCGAGTTCTACTCGACGATCGCCGGCGTGGTCGTGAAGTGCTGGATGTTCGTGATGCGACTATCTCACTCGGGCAAAGCCTTTCACGTCGCGTTCGCCACTCAGGCGCAGGAAGCCTTCCTGGAGGGCCATGTGCTGGCCTTCCAGCATTTCGGGGGCGTGGCGGGCCGGGTCCGTTACGACAACCTCAAACCTGCTGTCGTTCGGGTACTCAAGGGCCGCGATCGCATCGGGTCTGAACGGTTCACCGCGCTGCGCAGCCACTACGGGTTCGACTCGTTCTTCTGCCGTCCCGGCATCGACGGTGCCCACGAGAAGGGCGGCGTGGAGGGCGAGATCGGCCGCTTCCGGCGGCGCCACCTCGTCCCCAAGGTCGCCTCGCTGGGGGCGCTCAATGAGTTGATCGCCGCCGGTGATCGCCTCGACGACGATCGGGTGATCACCGGGCGCCCGGTCACGATCGGGGACGCGTTCGCCATCGAGGTGAGCGCACTGATGGGGTTGCCGGGCGAGGCGTTCGACTGCTCCACCGCCGTCGCCTCGGACTCCATGCATTTCGGATCGTTCGATCAGAACATCTTCACCGAGTGGCATTCCCGTTACGGTGGTCGCGGCGTACTGATCTACTGGCACGTCGAGAAGGGCTCGGTGGTGATCCACTCGCAGCTGCTGAACTGCTCGGCCTCCGAGGTCCACGCCATGGTCGACGGCGCGATCCGCCACGGCACCGACATGGCCGTGGAAGCCAATTACGTTGACACGCACGGCCAGTCGGAGATCGGATTCGGCATCACGAGGCTGCTCGGCTTCGACCTCCTGCCTCGGATCAAGCGGATCAACAAGGTGAAGCTGTACCGGCCCGCGGCCGGGGAACCGGATCTGTGGCCGGGCCTGGCTCCGGCGATGACGCGCCCGATCCGGTGGGACCGTGTCGGCGAGCAGTATGACCAGATGCTCAAGTACGCCACCGCGATCCGCGTCGGCACCGCCTCCACCGAGGCGATCCTGCGGCGGTTCATGAAGGCCAACGCGACCCACCCGACCTATCAGGCGATGATCGAGCTCGGCCGCGCACAGAAGACGATCTTCCTCGCCCGCTATCTTCGCTCGCGCACCCTGCAACGCGAGATCCACGAAGGACTCAACGTGGTCGAGTCATGGAATCGGGCCAACAACGTTATCTTCTACGGCAAGAACGGCGACCTCGCCACCAACCGCCGCGACGAGCAGGAAATGTCCGTGCTCTGTCTCCGGATCCTGCAGGCGGCTCTCGTGTACGTGAATACGCTTATGCTGCAAGACATTCTCGCCGATCCCGATTGGGAGGACGCGCTCACGGCCGAGGACGAGCGCGGCTTGACCCCCTTGTTTTGGTCGCACGTCCTGCCCTACGGAGAAGTGAAACTCAACATGTCGTCGCGGCTCGCGCTCGGCACGGCGCCGGATGCCTGATCAAGTCTCGCTGGACTGCTGCCCCACGGCGCTGCGAAGATACTGATAAACTGTCTCCCGGCTAATCCCGAAGTCCTTGGCCAGCAACGTTCTCGACTCGCCGGCGAATGCGCGGCGCCGGAGTTCGGCGACCTGTTGGGTCGTCAGGGACCGTTTGCGGCCGCGGTAGGCGCCGCGCAAACGCGCCTGAGCGATGCCCTCGCGTTGTCGTTCCCGGATCAACGCGCGTTCGAACTCGGCGAATGCCCCCATCACCGACAGCAACAGCGTCGCCGTCGCTGTGTCCTCGCCGGTGAAAGTCAGGTTCTCCGTGACGAATTGGACACGAACCCCCTTGCCCGTCAACGCCCGCACCAACCGCCGAAGATCGTCGAGATTTCGCGCCAGCCGGTCCATCGAGTGCACGACGACGGTGTCGCCGTCTCGGACAAAAGCGAGCAGCGCGTCCAGATGCGGCCGCACGACGTCCTTGCCTGACGCATTGTCCGTGAACACTCGATCCAGCTCGACACCATCGAGCTGGCGATCGGTGCGTTGATCCAACGTGCTGACCCGAACGTAGCCGACTCGCTGTCCCGCCATCGTGCCCTCCAACCCGAAGGTGTCAGGCTGAACTCTGAGACCCTCGCGGGCCGTGTGTCCAACAATTCCGATTCGCACCCTATTCTGACACAGTTCGCGCGCAGATCGGACGTCCAGTTGGGGTGTACCCCAGATGGACACCTCCCCGCAGGGGGTGGCCGAGTGGCGAGTGGATTACTCCCCGCGGAAGTCCGGAGGCCGCTTCTCGAGGAAGGCACGAAGTCCCTCGTCGGCGTCGGCGGTGCTCTGACTGACCGCCGTGGTCAGTGCCTCCGCCCATAATCCGTCGTTGCGGGACATGTCGCCGATGCGTGGCAGTGCGGTGAGGATGAGTTGGTTGGTCAACGGTGCGTTGCCGACTTCCCGATACATCTCGCCGCAAAGCTAGTCGGGCACAACAACATCGAAGTCGCTCAGGGTTATACCGCGGTCTACCAAAAGGATGTGTTCGACGCCTACGCACGGTTCATCACCAACCGCGCCGACTCGCCAGACCCTCGAGCCTAAGGAGGTCGTGAACCGCGCGTCCAGCCCGGCATTGATTGACTTGCGAGAGTGGTCGTGAACGGCACTTCGTCACAAACTAGCCGGCGAGGTGTTGCGCGACGCCTGTCGGTTCTCACGGCGGCTGAACCATGTTGCAGCAGATCGGTTGGTGATAAACGCGCTGTTCAGGGAGTGTGACGCCCTATCCTGGGAGAACCCCGACAACTCCGGGGACCGCGGACGTGGAGGGTCGGATGACGGCGGCGACGGCGTGCCGGACATGTGGGACTGAACCGCTGGAGAATGCTCGTTTCTGTCATGGCTGCGGTTCCCCTCTCGTCTGGTCGGAGACCCGCGCGGAGTACAAGCAGGTAACTGTGTTGTTCGCCGACGTGGTGCATTCGATGGACATCGCTGCACGGGTAGGGCCGGAGCGCCTGCGCGAGATCATGGCGGAATTACTGGATTGTTCGACAGCCGTGGTCAAGCGCTACGGCGGGACCGTCAATCAGTTCACCGGCGACGGCATCATGGCCGTGTTCGGCGCACCAACCGCCCTGGAGGACCATGCCTTTCGCGCGTGTCTGTCAGCTCTGGAGGTCCAACGGGCAACGGAAATAGTTGCGTTCGAGGTCAACCGGCGCGACGGTATCGAGTTCCGATTACGGATAGGCCTGAACTCAGGTCAGGTCATCGCGGGCGAAGTCGGTTCGAGCCCTCTGGGGTACACGGCCATCGGCGAACAGGTCGGGACGGCCCAACGCATGGAATCGGTTGCCCCGCCCGGTGGAGTGATGCTCAGCGAGTCCACCGCACACCTGGTCGAGCACGCCACCATCCTCGGTGAGCCTGAACTGGTACGCATCAAGGGCGCTGACACACCGGTGCCCGCCAGGCGGCTGCTGGGCATCGGTGATCATGCGCCCAGTCGCCGCACCGAATCACCCCTGGTCGGCCGCACTTGGGAAATCGGCACCGTCACCGCGATTCTCGAGGAAGCCGTCGGCGGCGCCGGGTGTGTGGTCAGTGTCTCGGGCCTGGCGGGCATCGGCAAGAGCCGACTGGTGCGCGAAGCCGCGGCGCTCGCGGCGAGCCGCGGGGTTCCGGTGTTCACCACCTACTGCGAGTCCCACGCCCGCGACATCCCTTTCCATGTGGTGGCCCGGTTGTTGCGCGCCGCCCTGGGGGTGGCAGATCTCGACGACGGGGCGGCCCGGGCAGCCATACGCGTTCAAGTCCCCGACGCCGACCCGCAAGACCTGCTGTTACTCGATGACCTGCTGGGCATCCGCGACGCCGCGGTGGCGTTGCCCGACATTGCACCCGACGCCCGTCGGCGGCGGTTGACGGCGCTGGTCGATGCCGTCGCGCTGGCGCGGGAGACCCCGGGGGTGTATGTCGTGGAGGACGTGCACTGGATCGACGAGGTCAGTGAATCCATGCTGGCGGACTTCTTTGCGGTGGTCCCGCGCACGCCGGCGCTGGTGTTGATCACCTACCGCCCCGAATACCATGGCGCGCTGAGCAGGGTGTCGGGCGCGCAGACCATCGCGCTGCGGCCGCTGACCGATGCGCAAACCTCGGCGTTGACCGCCGAACTGCTCGGCTCGGACCCATCGCTCAGCGGGGTGGCTGCGCTGATCTGCGCCCGCGCAGTCGGCAACCCGTTTTTCGTCGAGGAGATCGTGCGCAATCTGGCCGAACGCGGCACACTGTACGGCGAGCCCGGCGCCTACCTGCTGCGCGGTGACGTCGCCGACGTCCGTGTGCCGGCCACCCTGCAGGCCACCATCGGCGCGCGCATCGACCGGCTGGGCTTCACCGCCAAACACACCCTGAATGCCGCGGCGGTGATCGGGTCACGATTCGACACCGACCTGCTGACCAGCCTGGTCGACAGTCCGGACGTGGCACCGCTCATCGAGGCGGAGCTCGTCGATCAGGTGCGCTTCACCCAACGCGCCGAGTACGCGTTTCGGCACCCGCTGATCCGCACGGTGGCCTACGAGTCGCAGCTTAAATCCGATCGTGCCGCTTTGCACCGGCGCCTGGCCGCCACGATCGAACACCGCCAACCGGAATCGGCCGACGAGAATGCGGCCCTGATCGCCGAGCACCTGGAGGCCGCCGGCGATCTCCGCGGGGCCTTTGGCTGGCATATGCGCGCCGGAACCTGGTCGACCAACCGCGACATCGCCGCGGCGCAGACGAGCTGGCGCAGGGCTCGGCAGGTCGCCGATCGGCTCCCCGACGACGACCCCGACCGGGCCGCGATGCGCATCGCGCCGCGCACCCTGCTATCTGGCAGCGCATGGCGAGTGGGTGGCAGCGGCGCCGACACCGGCTTTGAGGAACTGCGCGACCTCTGCACGGCGGCCGGCGACCACGTATCGCTGGCCATCGGCATGACCGGTCAGGTGGTCGCGACCTTCTTTAATGCGCACCGTCGGGAGGCATCTCGTCTCGCCACCGAACACACCGCACTTCTCGAATCGATCGGCGACCCGACGTTGACGGTCGCACTGTCGTTCGCCGCCCTTGCAGCCGAGCACGAGACCGGCGAGATGGCCGAAGTGTTGCGGTTGGCCCAGCGCGTCATCGACCTCGCCGACGGCGACCCCACCAAAGGCAACCTGATCTTCGGATCACCGCTGGCAGCCGCGATCGCATTCCGCGGCGCCGCCCGATGGTGCCTGGGCATTCCCGGCTGGAAGGACGACTTCGCCCAGGCCGTCGCCATGGCGCGTGCGACCGACCCGACCGCCCTGGCCGGTGTGATCTACCACACGTACCCTCTCGCGATTCCCGGTGGGGCGTTGCTGCCCGATGCGACCGCCCTGCGTGACACCGCCGACGCACTGGCGAGCGCGGAGCGGTCGGGTGACGAAATAGCGCTGCACATTACCCGATTCGCTCGAGGTATCACCCTGGCCCATCGGCATGGTCCGGAGCGCGAGGCCGGGTTCGCCCTGCTTGCGCAGGTCCGTGAAGCCGCCGTACAGCAGCGGTTCAGTTTGACCGCGCTACCGATTGTCGACATCCACCTCGCACACCAGAAGGCCAGATCCGGAGATCTCGACGGCGCCATCGAACTAGCGCGGACAGTCCTCGAGGACTTGTTCGGCTCGGGTGGGGCCATTTGGAGTGTGCTGGCCACCACCGTTCTAGTGGAAGCGCTAGTGCGCCGCGGCAGCGACGGCGACCTGCAGGAGGCGCAGGCCGCGGTCGAGAGGTTGGCGGCGGTGCCGACCGACCCTGGCTTCGTACTGCACGAGATCTGGCTGCTGCGGTTGCGGGCGTTGCTGGCGCGTGCCCACGGCGACGAGGCGACCTACCGCGACTTCGCGGATCGCTACTGCATCATGGCCACGTCCCTCGGTTTCGAGGGCCACATGGCGCTGGCCGAGGCGATGACATGACCGCGGCAACGTCCGCCGGACGTGTGGGGCAGAGCCATGGGAGAGCGCCCACTTTTTGTGATGCCTGCGGCTCACTGATCACCGTGTCGGACGAACCTGCCGAGTAAAAGCAGGTGAAGGTGCTGTTCGCCAATGTCGTGGCGGTCGATGGATATCGCCTCCACGATTGGTTGCGGAGCGGTTGCGCGAAATCATGACGGAGCTGGTCAACCGCTCGGGGAGCGTGGTGCGGCGTTATGGGGCACGCCCCTCGGCTAGCTGCTACTGCCGGCGCACCAACCTCATTAACGTGCTCAAAATCCTTGGACCCTCTCGATGTTCACAAACACGCCGTGACCAGTGCTGTCGATGGTGAAGCGGGTTCCGGGTCCGGTGGCCGATACGGTCCGGCCCAGCGCGGTAGGTCTGGTAGTCGAGTGTGGTCCTGGGGGTGAGGCCCATGTGGCGGTGCGTCCATTCAATGGCGTCATCGGCGCTGAACCCTGACGCTGTGATGGGGCGTTCCTTCGAGACGAAGGGACCCTGCGTAATCCGCACGGAAAATTAGAGTAGTTGCCTACGCTATTCAGCTCCCCGCACGCACGTGAGCATTGATTTCGTCACAGGCAGCACGACTGAAATGGGTGGCGACATGGCGAAAATCGGTGACCGCGCGGTCGTGTTGGGTGCAAGTATGGCCGGCCTGCTGACCGCACGGGCCTTGTCCGACTTCTTCGAGACGGTCACGGTCGTCGAGCGCGACGTGCTGCCCGACAACCCCGTCAACCGCCGAGGAGTGCCACAGGGGCGCCACGCACACGGCCTCCTGAGCCGGGGCGCGCAGGCGTTGGAGGAGTTGTTCCCCGGCCTGCTCGATGAGCTGGTGCTGGCCGGCGCGCCGTACTTCGACGGGCAAGACTTGTCGAAGCTGCACTACAACCTGGGCGGACACCGCGTCGTCAGCACGGGTTCGGCCGAGGATTTCAGCGCGTATGTGACGAGCAGACCGTTCCTGGAATATCACGTCCGGCGGCGTGTCCGCGCCGTCGCCAACGTCATGCTGCTCGACGATCACGACGTGTTCGAGTTGACGTCGACGCCGGACCGCGGCCGTATCACCGGCGTCCGGACCGTCAACCGGCACAGCCGCGAAGAGTCCACGCTGGCCGCTGATCTTGTCGTGGATGCGACCGGGCGCGGCGCCCGGACGCCGGCGTGGCTGGAAAGCCTGGGCTACGGCCGCCCGGTCGAGGATCACGTCGTGGTGCATCTGACCTACACCAGCCAGGCGCTGCGGATGCGCCCCGGTGCCCTGCACGAAATGGGCTTCATCATCGGCGTCGTCCCCGGGCGGCCGACCGGGATGTTCCTTGTCGGCTGTGAAAACGACACGTGGCTGTTCACCGCGATGGGGATGGCGGGTCGGGAGCCGCCCTGCGAGCGCACCGCGATGTACGAGTTCGCCGAGGACTTCACACCCGCGCATGTGCTGCCCGCCCTGCGGGCCGCCGAACCCCTCGGGGAGGTGGCACGACACCGCGTCCCGTCCAGCCAGTGGCGCCGATATGACAAGATGCGCCGATTCCCCGACGGCCTTCTGGTCTCCGGCGACGCGATCTGCAGCTTCAACCCGATCTATGGGCAAGGCATGACGGTGGCCGCGCTGGAAGCGCTGGCGTTGCGGGACTGCTTGTCCCGCGGCACAAACGATCTGCCGCGGCGATTCTTCCAAGCCGCGGCAGGCCCGATCCGGCAGGCGTGGCAACTGGCCGCCGGCGGCGACCTTGCCCTGCCCGAAATCGGCGGCGCACAACCGCTGGCCACGCGACTGTTCAACGGCTATGTGGATCGGGTGCTGACCGCCGCCGAATTCGACGCCGCCGCATTCAATCAGTTCGCGAGGGTGACCTCACTGGTGGACCCGGCGACCCGGCTGCTGCGCCCAGCCATGATGTGGCGTGCCGCCACGGCCAACTACCGCGGGCGGCAGCGCAGCAGCCAACCCGCAGAGCCTCCCACTTTGGTTGACAGCACGCCGATCTAGCTCGCTGGTATCGCCGTTGGCTCCCAACGGTTTACAGCGACCGTCTCCCTTCATCACAGAATCGGCGTTCTCGAGCATGTCGACATGTGCCGTGCAGCCAGTCCCTCCACGGTCATGTCATCGCATCGGCCATCGACATATGCCCTTCGAAGCCAAGCGATGTCGCCATCACCCGGTAGAGCTCGAGCAATTGTCAATACTGGATCAAGATTTTTAGGCACGATCTCATCGATCAACGACGACGAATCCGAGGAGCACCGTCGCAATCGACGGAATCAGAAACTGATATGTGGGCGGGTTTGTCAAGTGGGTAGGTGAAAGCCGCCCCGGTGGTGGCCGGGGCGGCTTTTGGTTTGGCTGGCCTGGTGGTGGCGGTGGCGGTCGTTGCTCACGACGGTGGTGTCAGGCTGATATGCGCGGGTTGGGTACCGCATGACGATGGTTCGGATGTGAACGTTACTGCTGTCTACAATCGAGCGTCACATGTGATTTCAGATCGAATCGTGTTGTGGCTCATAGGTTCTTGACAGGTTGGTTCACTCACCGCGCCAACGCCTGGTTCACCAGGGCCAGCCAAGTATGTGGTGCCGGCTGGCTATTGCAGGGTCGCCAGTGACCAGCACCAGCCCGCGAGTTCACGGGCGATCGCGACGTTGGCGACCAGAGGGTTCTTGCCGCGTTCGGTGAAACGTTGCCAGCGCTGATGCAGGCGCCGGTTACCGACGTGCCCGCGTGCCTTGAGGGCTGGGTTGACCCGCGTCCAGCGGGCCCGCATTGTGGGTCCGGAGGTGCTGTAGGACTTGCGGTGATGCCAGGCCGCTTCGATCAACAGTCGGCGCACATGGGTGTTGCCCGCCCTGGTGATCGAGCCCTGGGCCCGAGGGGTTCCCGAGGAGTATTCGCTCGGCACCAACCCGACGTAGGCGCCGATGGACGAACCGGTGAATCGGGACCAGTCACCGATCTCCACGGTCAACGCCAGCGCGGTTAGCGCGGAGATGCCGCGCAGGCAGCCCAACCGGTCCACCGGGTCGGCGAACCGGGCTGAGGTGGCGACCACCGCGATCTGCTCATCGAGGCGATCCCGCGCCGCGGTCGCTGACAGCACGGCGTCGAAGTAGTGGTCGAATGCCGCCGCCTGATGGACGTCGTCGAACCGCTGCCGACGCAGCCACAACTCATGGATACCGGTCCAAGGGGTTCCACCCGAATTGACGATTCCCTGCCGCAGAAGCATTTTCGACAACCGGTGGCGGACCCGCATCAGATCGGCGCGGGCATCTTCGCGGGCCCGCACCAGATCGCGTACCGCCTCAATCTCACGATCGGGCACCGTTACCGCCGTGATCTCACCCAGGCGCCGCAGCTTGGCCAGATGCGCGGCATCGCGGGCAGGTCGGTTTCACCCGATCCCCGGCCGGGGGGCAACTTCGACGGTGCCGCGACCACACATTCCATCCCGGCCTCGGTCACTGCCCGCGCCAACCCGAACCCGGTCGGCCCGGCCTCGTAGGCCACCCGTACCGGCGCTCGCAGCTGATGCAACCAGCCCAGAATTTCCCGGTGGTCCGGGCACAACCGTGCCCGAGCGATCTTGCCTGTCTCCTCGTCAACGGCGTGCGCCACCACCGAAAGCGCGTGCACGTCCAACCCGACACTCGTACCCTGAACAATCACCGGAGGCCTCCTGATCTGCAAATGTGGCACTACCAGCGCGAGTGTTCACCCACGCCGGCAACCCACGAATCGTTTTGCAGCACGAGGCCTTCGGCCTCAGCTAGCCCCTTTACCGTCTACAGTCAGCATCGGGTCGCACCTTCCCGACCAGCATTGCCACGCTGGTCTTGCTTGGAACCTTTCATCGGTCACCCGGGAAGGTACGCCCCTTCCCGAGCCGATCCACAGATTTCAAGCATTGCTCACCTGCGGTCACACTCGTCGAATCAGCCACCGAGCGCGGCGCCGGGGCAGGCCGTTCGATCTCGCGGGTGTGCCCGAATGGGCCCATGTCGTCCAGGATGGTGGGCGGGCTCGCGACTTCCGGATCCGAAGAACTGGGCCCTCGGCCTGCTGCACGGCAATAGGCCATGTCGGGTAGGCGTGCGCGGTCTGGGCGAGCCAGCCGGCAGGTAGGCGTGCGCGGTCTGGGCGAGCCGGCCGGCAAACATGCCGTCCTTATCGTGAGGGCGGGTTCGTGGATGCGTTCGCCGGCCCCCCAAGCCGGAACCAAGTTGATGCCACACTTTTGACGAAACGCGCTCAGCGAGCGTCGGTTATATGTGTAGTGCAACCCGTGCGCTCACCACAGGTCCGATGCATGTCACCAACGCGGCTAATAGCAAGAAGACGCGATTCGCCGTTGCCGTTACGGATAAGCCGTGCGGATTGCGGCCGGTGACACGATCCTTACCGACACCCCTAGTGGAAATACTTGACGACTTCATCGCCGCCACCGCGGCGCCACATGCCGATCTGACGAATCGAAAAACTTGATCAGCACGTTGATGCGGCGAGCGTCGGCTTCTCATTCTCTCCGGTGTCGGTCCCGACAGCTGCCAATCTGAACCGTCGGGACCTCAGAATTCTGGGCGGCCGGCCGCACACAACTCCGTACCTCGCGAATACCCTGTTTCGGCTGCGGCAACCGTCCGACCTGGCTGGCGAGGGTCGTGGCTCCGGGTCGGCTAGCAGGCTGAGTCCGCCAGAGCCACTTACATTTTGGTGTATCGGGCCATGGCGAAGCTGTACAGGCCGTAGGTGATGATTCCCAGGCCGGCGGCGATCAGGAGTGCTGCTCAGTAGGGTTGGGCACCGAGCGTTTTGAGGGCCCCGTCGAGTCCGGTGGCCTTGTTCGGCTGCGAACGGCTGGCCGCGACGATGACCAGCACCCCGGCGCCGGCGA
>JAOPVX010000318.1 GCA_025965975.1 Mycobacterium sp.
GCAGGCTCTTCGCCTTGCCGACGTAGATGACCCGGCCGGCGGCGTCGGAGAAGCGGTACACGCCCGGTTCCTCCGGGATACTTCCGGGCGCGGGGCGGTAGGTGGAGGGGTCAGCCATGGTGGATCCCAGGGTAGGCCGCCACCCGGTCCGGTTGCCGCGGGAACTCCCCCACCGCCCTCCCGCCGTGCCGCGCCGCCCCCGCCCGACCTGTCGAGGGGACTCTCCGCGTCAAGTCGCTCAGGTCGGGGGTACTTGACGCGACAAGTCAGGTGAGCGCCGCGCTGCGGGGCGGTCAGCCGCCGATGGCGGCTCGTAGCGCTGCACGGCGCGAAGGAGGCGGCGGATCTGCAGTGCCCGCAGTGGCGCCAGGGCGTAGCCGGGGTAGCTCGCAAGCCAGGTGGCGCTGCCGAGGCTGACCGCGTCGGCACCGGCCCAGTAGTACTCCCGGCAGTCGTCCAGGGTCCGGATGCCGCCGGTAGCGATGATCGGCAACGTCACGCCGGCGTCTCGCAGCTCCGCGACCACTCGCAGCCCGATCGGTTTGATCGCCCGGCCGGACAGCCCGCCGTATCGGTTGGCCAGCAGCGGGACGCCGGTGCGTGGATCGAGCCGCAGCGCCTTGACGGTGTTGATCGCGGTGAGCGCGCTGACGCCGTAGCGAGCCGCCTGCCGCGCGTTGGCGAGGTAGTCGTAGTCCGGCGAGAGCTTGAGGATCACCGGGTGCGCGCTGCGCGGCACGGCCTCGGCGAGCACCGAGTCCAGGATCTCCGAGAAGTCGAAGTTGACGTTGTGGCAGGACACGTTGAACTCGACCGCGGCGATGTCGCCGGCCGGTACCGCGGCATTGACCTTGTCCACGAGCTGCACGAACTCTTCGGCGGAGAAGCCGCCGACCGAGATGATCGTGCGCTGGTCGCGGGTGCGGGGGTAGTAGTCGCGCAGGTAGGCGTCGATGCCGACGTTGCACCACCCGAAGGCGTTCACCCAACCACCGTCGGTGCCGCGCAGCACGGAGGCGTAGCGACGCAGCAGCCCTGGTAGGGCGGTCAGCGGCCAGTCGTCGCGGGTGGTGAAGTGGCCCTCACGTGGCTCGACGGTCAGCGTCCTGGTGGTGACCGCACCGAAGCGGGCCAGGTCGACGAACAGCGCGATCGGGCTCATGCCATACGGCACGAGCGCCGAGTTGGACACCCCGTAGCCCAGCAGACTGGACGAGGTCACCAATCGGTTGCGCAGCACGATGTCACCGAGCCGGACGCCGTCCACAATGCTCGATCCTACGGCTGCGGGTCAGCTGGCCTGCCAGACGCGCCACGCGCCGCACGGGCCGCCGGCCAAGCCTCAACGGCCGCGGCGCCGCCAGCGCTCCACGACCCACTCCAGCACTGCAGCGCCCCCCAACACGGACGGCCCGTAGCCGATCACCGCGTCGATGACCCGCCGCGTCGGCGGGCTGGGCCGGTAGGTGGCGATGATCTCGCGGCGCCCGGAATCGGAGACGTAGTGCACCTCGGCCGTCCCGCCGCTGCGCGCGATGGCCCTGGCCTCCTCCTGCGCTGCGTCGAGATCCGCCTTGACGATCGTCCCCGGCTTCGGAGGACCGTTGATCCCCGGCGCCGGACGAGTGAAGACCACTCGGTAGGGCCGCCGAGCCACTACTGGTCCACCTCCGCCGATCACGCCAGCCGCAACTGATCTTCCGCGTCCAGGTCAATCTACCTCGGCTGATCGCGCCCGCGCGCGTCCTGACCGAAGGCGTCGGAGGCTTCGCCTACGCTGCGGGTCGTGAGCGATACAGCGGTCACCGAGGTAGGTCCGGCGGGCACCGCGACGGCGGTCCGGGTGGAGCCGCCACGCCGCCGCGCGCTGTCCCCGTCACGTGCCAGCGACTTCAAGCAGTGCCCGCTGCTGTACCGCTTCCGCGCGATCGACCGGCTGCCCGAACCGCCGTCCACCGCGCAGGTGCGCGGGTCGGTCGTGCATGCCGCACTCGAGCAGCTGTATGCGCTGCCCGCCGCCCAGCGCGGCCCCGACACGGCGATGACGCTCGTCGGCCCGGCGTGGGACCGGGTGGTCGCCGCGCAGCCGGGACTGGCCGCCGAGATCGAGCCCGCCATGCGGGCCGAGCTGCTCGACGAGGCACGCGCGCTGCTGTCGGGTTATTACCGGCTCGAGGACCCGACGCGGTTCGACCCGCAGAGCTGCGAGCAACGGGTCGAGGTCGAACTCGAGGACGGCACCCTGCTGCGCGGCTTCGTCGACCGCATCGACGTCGCACCGACCGGCGAGCTGCGGGTCGTCGACTACAAGACCGGCAGGGCCCCGCCAGAGGCGCGGGCGCTGGCCGAGTTCAAGGCCATGTTCCAGATGAAGTTCTATGCGGTGGCCCTGTTTCGGTCGCGCGGTGTCCTGCCCGCCCGGCTGCGGCTGCTGTACCTGTCCGACGGTCAAGTGCTCGACTACACCCCCGATCTCGACGAGCTCTTGCGGTTCGAGAAGACGTTGATCGCGATCTGGCGGGCCATCCAATCCGCCGGCGCCACAGGTGATTTCAGGCCTCACCCGTCACGGTTGTGTGACTGGTGCGCCCACCACGCGCACTGCCCGGTGTTCGGCGGCACTCCCCCGCCCTACCCCGGTTGGCCGGCGGCTCCAGACGAGGGCTCGGTCTCTCAAGATGACACCGTGTTGCACACCTCGGAGCCGGCTGCGTGATCGACTGCCACTACCGGCGGCTCGCGGCCGACGGTGAATTCCTGGTGTTCGAGTCCACCGACGGCACGCGCAGCAACTGGGACCCCGAAATCCAGCACGGTTCGCCGCCGCTCGCGCTGACAGTTGGGAGGGCGCCAAGGGGTACCTCGAGACCGTCAGCTGGCGCACGCAGCACGATGCCGATCGGCCCGGACGGCATCGGTGTCACAACCGCGGACATCTTCGACCGCCAAGGGTTCATCGGAACGTCGGCGCAGACGCTGCTGGTGCAGCGGCGGCCGTGACCTCTCGCCGCCGGACGTATATGTCGTTGCGTCTATATAGACACAGTGCAATACTGGATTCATGGACGTCTTCGAAGCAGTCGCGGAGCCGAGCCGGCGGGCACTGCTTGACGCACTCATCGACGGCGAGCGCACCGCGGGCGAGCTCGTCGCGACCCTGCCCGGCCTGACCCAGCCGACCGTGTCCCGGCACCTACGGGTGCTGCGCGAAGTCGGGCTCGTAGAAGTCCGGCCCGACGCGCAGCGCCGGATCTACGCGCTGCGTGCCGACGGCCTGGTCGCCATCGACGGCTGGATCAACCGGTACCGCCGCTACTGGACCGGCCATCTCGACGCCCTCGAGCGGCATCTGGAACGCAAGCACAAGGAGTCGCAATGAGTGAACGCAACGGACGGCTGACGGTCGACGGTGACCGCGCGGTGCTGAACTTCGAACGCCGCCTGCCGTTTCCGATCGAGGTGGTCTGGTCGGCCATCACCGACCCGGACGAACGCGACCAGTGGTTCGGTAAGACGACGATCGACGCCCGCGAAGGCGGAACGATCGAAATGGTCGCGACGGGTCCCCGCCACTGCCGCCCGACCGCAAGCGGATGACGGGACGCATACTCGTGTGGGATCCACCGAATGTCCTCGAACACGAATGGAAGGAGCCGATCGTCGAGGACGGGGTGGTGCGATACGAGCTGACCGCCGACGGAGACGCCACCCTGCTTCGCTTCACTCATCGCGGCCTCGGCGTGCGCAATGCAACCGGTTTCCTCGGTGGCACCCACGCGTTCCTTGACCGGCTGGCGGCCTACCTCGCCGGCGACGAGTTGCCAGACTGGGTGACACGACGCCAACAGTTCAACGACTCAATTGTGGAGATGAAATAATGTGTTGCACAATGGTTCTCACATCGCGGCACCCGCCATGGCGATCGCCTACCACTCCGGGTTCGGGCACACCGCGGTGCTCGCCGACGCGGTCGCCGCGGGTGCCCGCGGGGCCGGCGCCGATGTGATTCCGATCGCCGTCGACCGGATGACCGACACCGACTGGGACATTCTCGACGCCGCGGACGGCATCGTGTTCGGCAGTGCGACGTACATGGGCAACGTCTCGGCCGGGTTTCAGGCGTTCGCCGAACAGACTGGGCGCCGGTGCCTGAACGGAGCCTGGCGGAACAAGGTAGCGGCGGGATTCACCAATTCCGGGGCCAAGAGCGGCGACAAACTCAATACCCTGGTGTCGTTGGCGGTATTCGCCGCCCAGCACCACATGCATTGGGTCAGCCTGGGTCTTGGCGCGGGCTGGAACAGTGCGACCGGTAGCGAGAACGACCTCAACCGCCTCGGTTCCTGGCTGGGCGCGGCTGCGCAGACCGATGCGGACGCCAACGCCGAGGGGGTGCACCCGTCCGATGTGCAGACGTGCCACCACCTCGGCTACCGAGTCGCGATGGTCACACGGCAGCTCAACATCGGTCGGTCCGCTAGTCCAGCGGCTTCATTTCCTCCAGCATCGTCGGCACCAGCTCACTGACGGTCGGGTGGATATGCACGGTGTGTGTCAACGTCGTGTACGGCGCGCCCGCGGACATCACGTCGAGAATGGAGTGGATCACCTCGTCGCCGCCGACACCGAGGATGGCCGCGCCGAGGATCTTGCCGCTCTCGGCATCGACGACGACCTTCATAAACCCTTGTGTCTCACCCTTTTCCACCGCACGCCCGACCCGGGTCATCGGGCGAAAGCCAACGAGAGCCTTGCGGCCGGACTTCCGGACCTCGTCGACCGTCTGGCCTGCACGGCCGAGCGGCGGGTCGATGTACAACGCATAGGTGAGGATCCGGTCGCTGACTTTCCGCGGCTCGTTGTCGAGCAGGTTGGCCGCAACTATCTCGAAGTCGTTGTAGGACGTATGGGTGAAGGCGCCGCGTCCGTTGCAGTCACCCATGGCCCAGATGTGCTCGACATTGGTACGCAGCTGGTCGTCGACGACGATGTATCCGCGCTTGTCGGTCTTTACCCCCGCCGTGTCAAGACCCAAGTCGTCGGTGTTCGGCTGACGGCCGACGGCCACGAGTAGGTGCGTCCCGGTGATCGGCTCTGCCCCTTCGCGGGGTACGACCTGAAAACCGCTGTCGCGCTTGGTGAATTGAATCGCAGTGGCGCCGACCACCACATCGATGCCTTCGGCTTCCAGGATCTCTTTGATGGCCGCCGAGACGTCCTCGTCCTCCCGTGACGTCAGCCGCGGACCCTTCTCGATCACCGTAACCCGAGCGCCGAACCGGCGGTACATCTGTGCGAACTCCAGCGCGATGTAACTGCCACCGACGATGACCAGATGCTGTGGGACGGCGTCGAGTTCGAGTATCCCCACGTTCGTCATGTAGTCGATGTCCGACAGTCCGGGCAGGTCGGGCACCACCGCACGGCCACCGACGTTGAGGAAGATTTTGTCGGCTTCCAGCAGGGCGCCGTCGACACGAATGATGTGCGGGCCTTCGAATCGGGCGTGGCCGCGGATGAATGTGCATCTGTCCATGCCGTTGAGCCATGACTCGAGGCCGTGCCGGTCGTCGAGCATGACCCTTTCCTTGCGCGCCTTCACCTTCGCCATGTCGACCGTGATTTCGCCCGTACCGACGCCGTATTCGGCTCCCCGACGGGCCAGCTGCGCGGCATGTGCGCTGGCCACCAGTGTCTTGGTCGGAATGCAGCCGGAGTTCACGCAGGTTCCGCCGACCAGTTTGCGTTCGATCACCGCAACGGTCTGTCCGGCTTCGGTTAACCTGCCTGCCAGCGACGGGCCTGCCTGACCGGCGCCGACGATGATCGCGTCGAACTTGGATGCCATGAACGACGGCTCAGACGAGGCTGACGAGGAACGCGACCAGGAACCCGCCGCCGACGGCGATGACGTCTTCGCCGATGGCGACGGGCCGGTCACGTCCACCGTTGGCGGCGGTGAGACGCTGACGAGCCTCGGCGCCCCCAAGTGTGCCAAGCACAGCGCCGATGATTCCGCCGCCTAGCGCGCTGAAGGTATGGAAGAACGCGCTGCCGATGACCGCACCGGCAAACGCTCCCATGATGATCCGCGACACGAACTGTGGCGGCGTCTTGCGGCTCGGCGTCTTCGGGAGCTGGTCGGTGACCAGTTCAACCACGAGGAAAATCGTCAGGACGGCGACGGTGATCGGATGGGCAATCCATTGCGACCACTTCCCCTCGACGTCGATCCAGCCCAGAAACGCGCCCCAGGCCACCACTGCCGGAGCGGTCAGCGCACGCAGACCGGCGATCACACCGATCAGCAGAGCGAGCAATATGACGATGACCTGCGTCATGAAAACCTCCCGACCGGTGAAAATGACATCCGGACGCTAACACGCACTGGGTGGATGATCGGGCTGAATCAGAAGCGGCAGAACCGGATGTCAGAAGCCAGGATCGCCTTTGCGCCGATCGAAGCGAGTTCGTCCATGATCGCGTTGACATCTCGGCGCGGCACCAGTGCCCGCACGGCTACCCACGCCGGATCGGCGAGGGGGGCGATCGTCGGCGATTCGAGTCCCGGCGTGACCGCGGTGGCTTCGTCGAGGACGCTGCGCGGGCAGTCATAGTCCAGCATCAGGTATTGCTGTCCGAACACCACCCCCTGCACCCGGCCTGCCAGCTGATCACGCGCCGCGGCGCTATCGTCATCGGCGTCGTCGCGTTGGATGAGCACGGCCTCCGAATCGCAGAGCGGTTCACCGAACGCCACCAGGTCGTGCAGCCCGAGTGTGCGACCGGAGCCGACCACGTCGGCGATCGCGTCGGCCACCCCGAGCTGCACCGAAATCTCGACGGCGCCGTCGAGCCGGATCACCGTGGCATCAATCCCGCGTCCAGCCAAGTCTTTACGCACCAGATTGGGAAACGCGGTGGCAATCCGCTTGCCCGCGAGGTCCTCGACGTGCCATTGCCGCCCGGCCGGCGCGGCGTAGCGGAAAGAGGACGAGCCGAATCCGAGTGCAAGCCGCTCGCGGACGGGCGCGTCGGACTCGGCGGCCAGATCGCGGCCGGTGATGCCCAAGTCAAGCTGTCCCGACCCAACGTAGATCGCAATGTCCTTGGGCCGAAGGAAGAAGAATTCGACGTTGTTGACCGGATCGATGACGGTCAGATCCTTGAGGTCGGTTCGCCGCCGGTAACCGGCCTCCGACAGAATCTCGGCGGCCGGTTCGGACAGGGTGCCCTTGTTGGGCACCGCGACCCGGAGATTTCCGTTCATAGCTTGGCGTAGACGTCGTCGAGGGTCAGGCCGCGCGAGATCATCAGCACCTGCGTCCAGTACAGCAACTGGCTTATCTCTGCGGCAAGTGCGTCGTCGCTCTGGTGTTCGGCGGCCAGCCACACCTCACCGGCCTCCTCCAGGATCTTCTTGCCCAGCCCGTGCACGCCGCCGTCGAGCGCGGCAACGGTGCCGCTACCGGCCGGTCGGGTGCGCGCTCGGTCGCTGAGTTCGGCGAACAGGGCATCGAAGGTCTTCACGGCACGCGATTGTTTCACGTGGCCGCGGACAAAGTCACGGCAGTTTGTGTCGAAGCCCCCAGCGCGGCGCCCGTTGGGTTATTCGTGGTGCACGGCGTCCCGGTGCATGTCTTCCAGGGTCTTGCCCTTGGTTTCCTCCACCCAGCGCCACACGAATATGAACGACAGCACCGCACACAGTGCATAGAAGCCGTACGCGACCCCCAGCACGTCACGAAGCTGCGGGAACGAGACGGTGATCGCCCAGTTCGCGGCCCATTGGGCGGCCGCGGCCAGGCCCAACGCGGCGGCCCGGATCCGGTTCGGGAACATCTCACCGAGCAGCACCCACACCACCGGTCCCCACGACATGCCGAAAGCCACCACGAACAGGTTCGCCGCGACCAGCGCGATCGGTCCGGCGACATCGCCGAGGTGCGGCTTGCCGTCGATCAGCTGGGCGCTCTGGAAGATGATGGCCATCGTCGCCAGCGTGATCGCCATGCCTGTCGAACCGATCAGCAGCAGCGGTTTCCTGCCCACCTTGTCGATCAGCGCGATCGCGACCAGGGTAGTGAGGATATTGACGATCGAGGTGATGACCGTGATGGTGAACGACGAGCTCTCCTTGAATCCGACGGCCTCCCACAGCACGTTGGAGTAGTAGAAGATCACGTTGATACCGACGAATTGCTGGAACACCGACAGGCCAACGCCGACCCAGACGATGCCGTACAAGCCGCCGGTCGGTTTGCGTAGGTCACGCCATGACGGCGGCTTCTCGGCCTTGAGTGTCTCCTGGATCCTGGTGATGGTGATCTCCAGGTTCTTCTCCCCCAACAGCATGCTGAGCACCTTGCGGGCTTCCGGGACGCGGTATGTCGCAACGAGAAAGCGCGGCGACTCCGGAATCGTGAAGGCCAACAACCCATACACGATCGCGGGCACCGCCATCAGGAGGAACATCCAGCGCCAGGCCTCAAGGCCGAGCCACAGCTGCTCGCGTGAACCGCCGGCGATGTGCGCCAGCACGTAGTCGATCGCCAGCGAAAGGAAGATGCCAGAAACGATCGCCAGCTGCTGCAGCGAGCCGAGGCGTCCACGGATCCGGGGCGGCGACGTCTCCGCGATATACGCAGGCGCGATGACGGACGCGATACCGACGCCGATACCGCCAACGATCCGGAAAAGCACCACCACCCAGACATTGGGCGCCAGGCCGGTGCCTATCGCACTGACCAGGAAGAACAGTGCGGCGATCTTCATCACCGACAGCCGACCCAGTCGGTCGGCGATGCGCCCTGCGGTCATCGCCCCTGCCGCGGCACCCAGCAGCGCCGACGCCACGGCGAAGCCTAGCGAGGCATTATTGATGCCGAAATCGTCCTGGATCGCCTGCACCGCGCCGTTGATCACCGCGCTGTCGTAACCGAACAACAAACCGCCAAGCGCGGCCACCGAGGCGATGCGGACGGCGCGGCCGCCAGCGTGGAAGTCATCGTCTTCGAACGCAGATGGGGTGTCTGCACCGACGGGTCCGTGGGTCATGTGACGACCTTTCCGCAGCATTGCGTGATGGACATCACATTCAATCACAAACGGAAGGTCAGGCGGTGCGTTCTGTTAACTGCGAATTCAGTTGCGAATGGATACGGCGTAGCGCACAAACATCCAGACCTGCCAGCGAACCCACGTGTCGCCGCCGGGCGCCGCCCGGCACTGATACATCGTTGGGAACAACCAACACCGGGCATCCGGCGCTCTCCGCGGCGGCCGTTCCGGTGACCGAGTCCTCGACGGCCAGACACGCGTTCGCGGGCAGGCCAAGCAATGATGCGGCACGCCGATATATGTCGGGTGCGGGTTTGCCCGCAGGCACCTCGTCACCGCACACTGTCACCGAAAAATAATGACGGCCAATGGAATTCAACGCCCGGTCGGTCAGTGCCCGCTTTGTGTTCGTCACCAGTGCCATCGGAGTGCGTTCGGCGGCAAGCGCTTCCAGCAATTCTTGGGAACCGTCGCACCACGGCAAACCGTCGTCGAAAAGGTCGGCCGTGTAGTCATGCAGCCAGCGGTCCGACTCCGCCATCGCCACCTGGTCGAGATCCAGGCCGAGGTCGGTGTAAACGGTCCTGATGGTGCGCTCCGCAGAACCGCCCACCAACGACGCCCGGACTTGCGGCGTCAGGCGGCCCCCGAGCTCGGCGTACAGCGCGGCCAGCGAGATATCCCAGAGCTTTTCGGAATCGACGAGGGTGCCATCCATGTCGAACAGCACAGCTTGCATGCCAGAGATTCTGTCATGGGTGCCGGCGGCCGACGTTTCCTGTGGCGCCGGTCACGAGAATCGTCATGTTTTAACCGTACGTGGCAACGACCTGGTCGCCGAACTCACGGGAACCCCGGCCGCCTCGGTGGCACAGCGGGCCGCAGCGAACGCCGAACTGTTCCGCTGACTAGACGTTGAAATACTTCGCCTCGGGATGATGCAGCACGAACGCGTCCGTGGACTGCTCCGGGTGAAGCTGTAGCTCCTCGGACAGGGTGACACCGATGCGACCGGGTTCCAGTAACTCCACCATCTTGGCGCGGTCGTCCAGGTTGGGGCATGCGCCGTAGCCGAACGAGAACCGGGCGCCGCGGTACCCGAGCTTGAAGTAATCCTCGACGGAGTCGGGGTCTTCTGCGGCCATCACGTGATCGGGGAACTTCAGCTCTTCGCGCACGCGCCTATGCCAGTACTCGGCGAGCGCCTCGGTCAGCTGTACACCGATGCCGTGCACTTCGAGGTAGTCGCGGTAGGAGTCCGACGCGAACAGCTCGTTGGCGAAGTCCGCGATCGGCTGACCCATCGTCACCAACTGGAACGGCAGCACGTCTACCTGGCCGAGCTCCGTTGCCCGCTCGCGCGACCGGATGAAGTCGGCGATGCACAGGAACCGGTCGCGCTGCTGACGCGGGAACGTGAACCGGAACCGTTCCGGCGCATCCGGTCTGGGTTCGGTGAGCACGATGACGTCGTCGCCCTGCGACACCGCGGGAAAGTACCCGTACACCACCGCGGCATGCGCGAGGATGCCGTCGGTGGCAAGCCGGTCCAGCCAGTACCGCAGCCGCGGCCGTCCTTCGGACTCAACCAGTTCCTCGTAGGACGGACCCTCGCCGCCTCGCACGCCACGTAGGCCCCACTGGCCGAGGAACAGCGCGCGCTCGTCGAGCAGGCTGGTGTAGTCGGCCAACGCGACACCCTTGACCACACGGGTGCCCCAGAACGGCGGGACGGGCACCTCGACGTCGGCGGCGACGTCGGAGCGCTCGGGCACCTCGACCGGCGTCTGGGCGGCCTTGCGTTCGGCGGCAATGCGTTTCGACCGCTCGTGGCGGGCTTTGCGCTCGGCCTCCTTCTCGCGTGCCGCGATCGCCTCCGGGCTGTCGATGTCGGGCGCCTCGCCGCGCTTGGCGCTCATGATGACGTTCATCAATCGCAGACCCTCGAACGCGTCGCGGGCGTAATGAACTTCGCCCTCGTAGACCTCCGAGAGGTCGTTCTCCACATAGCCGCGAGTCAGCGCGGCGCCGCCGAGCAGCACGGGGAACCGGTCGGCCACCCCGCGGGTGTTCATCTCCTGCAGGTTTTCCTTCATCACCACAGTCGACTTCACCAGCAGCCCCGACATGCCGACCACGTCGGCGCTCTTGTCCTGAGCCACTTCGAGAATCGTGTTGATCGGCTGCTTGATGCCGATGTTGACGACCTCATAGCCGTTGTTGGTCAGGATGATGTCGACGAGGTTCTTGCCGATGTCGTGCACATCGCCCTTGACGGTGGCAAGCACGATGCGGCCCTTGCCTGCGTCGTCGTCCGCCTTCTCCATGTGCGGTTCCAGGTAGGCCACCGCGGCCTTCATCACCTCGGCCGACTGCAGCACGAACGGCAACTGCATCTGACCGGAGCCGAACAGCTCGCCGACGGTCTTCATCCCGGCGAGCAGGTTCTCGTTGATGATGGCCAACGGCGGCTTCTGCGTCATCGCCTCGTCGAGGTCGGCGTCCAGCCCGTTGCGCTCGCCGTCGACGATGCGCTGCGCGAGGCGTTCCAGCAGCGGCAGCTTGGCCAACTCGGCGGCGCGGGACTCCTTCGACGACGCGGCCGAAACCCCCTCGAACATCGCCATGAGCTCGGTGAGCGGGTCATAACCCTCGCGGCGGCGGTCATAAACCAGATCCAGTGCCACCTGACGCCGGTCGTCGGGGATGCGGTTCATCGGCACGATCTTGCTGGCGTGCACGATGGCCGAGTCCAGCCCCGCCTGCTGGCACTCGTGCAGGAACACCGAGTTGAGTACCTGGCGCGCAGCTGGATTCAGGCCGAACGAGATGTTCGACAGGCCCAGCGTGGTCTGCACGTCGGGGTGGCGCTGCTTGAGTAGCCGGATGGCTTCGATGGTTTCGATGCCGTCCTTGCGCGACTCCTCCTGGCCGGTGCAGATGGTGAACGTCAAGGTGTCGATCAGGATCGAGGATTCGTCGACCCCCCAGTTTCCGGTGATGTCGGCGATGAGCCGCTCGGCGATCGCGACCTTCGTCTCCGCGGTGCGGGCCTGACCGGTCTCGTCGATGGTCAGCGCAACCACCGCGGCGCCGTGCTCGGCGACGAGTTCCATCGTCTTGTGAAACCGTGACTCTGGGCCGTCGCCGTCCTCGTAGTTCACCGAGTTGACCGCGCACCGACCGCCCAGATGCTCCAGGCCCGCTCGCAGCACCGGGGTTTCGGTGGAGTCCAGCATGATCGGCAGCGTGGATGCAGTAGCCAGCCGGCTCGCCAACTGATTCATGTCGGCAACCCCGTCGCGGCCGACGTAGTCAACGCACAGGTCGAGCAGGTGTGCGCCGTCGCGGGTCTGGTCCTTGGCGATGTCAAGGCATTTCTGCCAATCCTCGGCGATCATCGCGTCGCGGAACGCCCTGGAGCCGTTGGCGTTCGTGCGCTCGCCGATCATCAGCACCGACGCGTCCTGAGCGAACGGCGTCGACGAGTAAAGCGATGCCACCGCGGGCTCGAAGGATATCGTGCGCTGCGCCCGTTCAACATTGGGAATGGCCTCGGCGACCTTGCGGATGTGTTCCGGGGTGGTGCCGCAGCAGCCACCGACCAACGCGAGACCGTAATCGGAGACGAAGCCCGACAGCGCCTCCGCCAGTTCGTCTGGTAGCAGCGGATATTCGGCGCCGTTGGCGCCCAGCACCGGCAACCCGGCGTTCGGCATCACCGACACCGGCGTGCGCGCGTGCTGGGAGAGGTAGCGCAGGTGCTCGCTCATCTCGGCCGGCCCGGTCGCGCAGTTCAGGCCGATCATGTCGACACCGAGCGGCTCCACGGCCGTCAACGCCGCGCCGATCTCGCTGCCAAGCAGCATGGTTCCGGTGGTTTCCACGGTGACGTGGGCGATGACCGGGATGTGACGGCCGAATTGGGCCATCGCCCTGCGCGATCCCAGCACCGCTGCTTTGAGCTGCAGCAAATCCTGGCAGGTCTCGACGATGATGGCATCGGCGCCGCCATCGAGCATGCCGAGGGCAGCCTCGCCGTAGGCGTCGCGAATCACCGCGTACCCGGTGTGCCCGAGCGTCGGCAGCTTGGTGCCAGGACCCATCGAACCCAGCACGTACCGCCTGCGATCCGGGGTGCTCATCTGGTCGGCGACCCGCCGCGCGATCGCGGTACCCCGCTGCGAGAGATCCCGGATCCGGTCGGCGATGTCGTAGTCACCGAGGTTGCTCAGGTTGCAGCCGAACGTGTTGGTCTCGACCGCGTCCGCGCCGGCCTCGAAGTAGTTGCGGTGGATCGTCTCGATGACATCGGGCCGCGTGTCGTTGAGGATCTCGTTGCAGCCCTCGAGGTTGTTGAAGTCGTCGAGCGTCAGATCGGCCGCCTGCAGCTGCGTGCCCATAGCGCCGTCGCCCACCATGACCCGCTTCGACAACGTGTCGAGCAAATCGGTGTCGTACGCGCGATCGTTCACAACAGCCACATCGACAGGGTAGTCGGTCTATGCAAACCAGACTGTGTGGCGATGGCGCTCATAGCCGCCACGCAGGGCTTACGCTGGCTCTGTGACCCCGTCGGATGCGAGCGGCCGAAGGCCGGCCGACCTGCCTGAACTGCATGACACCGTCGTCGTGGCCGCCTTCGAAGGCTGGAACGACGCCGGCGATGCGGCCAGTGACGCGCTAGAGCACCTTGATGCGATCTGGGAGGCCGAGCCGATCGTGGAGATCGACGATGAGGCCTACTACGACTATCAGGTGAACCGGCCCGTGATCAGGCAGGTCGACGGCGTTACCAGGGAGCTGGTGTGGCCGTCGATGCGGATCTCACACTGCCGCCCGCCGGGCTCCGATCGGGACATCGTGCTCATGCACGGTGTTGAGCCGAATATGCGCTGGCGCACGTTCTGCGCCGAGCTGCTGGCAATCGCCGACAAGCTCAACGTGCATACCGTCGTCATTCTTGGCGCGCTGCTGGCCGACACGCCGCACACCCGGCCAGTGCCGGTCTCGGGAGCGGCCTACTCCCCCGACTCGGCGAAGGCGTTCGGCCTCGAGGAAACCCGCTACGAAGGCCCAACTGGCATCGCGGGGGTGTTCCAGGACGCCTGCGTGCAGGCGGGCATTCCGGCGGTCACGTTCTGGGCGGCCGTTCCGCACTACGTGTCGCAGCCGCCGAATCCCAAGGCGACGGTGGCGCTGTTGCGTCGGGTCGAGGACGTCCTTGATATAGAGGTACCGCTGGCCGACCTTCCCACCCAGGCCGAGGAATGGGAGCAGGCGGTCAGCGAGATGACGGCCGAGGACGAGGAGATCGCCGAATACGTCCAGTCGCTCGAAGAGCGCGGTGATGCTGAGGTCGATATGAACGAGGCACTCGGCAAGATCGATGGCGACGCCTTGGCGGCGGAGTTCGAGCGCTACCTGCGCCGCCGCGGCCCTGGATTCCGGGGCTAGGCCCGCACCGGCTGCGGTGCCTTCCAGACGCCGTTGAGCGCGCCGGGCTTCGGCCAGTACAGCCGCAGCACCAGCATGAATGGGCCGTTCGGCGCGGGCAGCCAGTTCGACTGTTTTTCGATGCCCGGCGAGGTGTTCTGGATGTCGAACGTGTAGCCGCCATCGGAATCGGGGACGAGGCTGGTCAGCATCGGCGAGTTGATCAGGTAGCGCTGCAGCGGGTTGGCCACCAGCAAGCTCTGCGGCAGCTCGTACATCGTCAGCGACCAGAAAGCGTTGACCGGCGGGAGATGGTCCGGCGCGAACCGGAACGTGTAGTGGTTGGCGCCGGTCAACGGTGCGCCTGCGGAGTCGTTGGCGAAGCTCGGGTACATCGCCTCTGCGGCGGTGTTGCCGTAGATGCCGAGCACCGCGCCTGCCATCCGGTACAGATAGTTGCCGTTGGTGTCCGCCGCGGTGCCGAAGAACTGCGCCGCACCGACCTGGCCTGTGTCGACCTTGTCCTTCCTCAGGGCGTTGAACTCGGCCAACGCGTCGGCCATTCCGCCCTCGATCGCCGTGCGCATCTCGGGGGTCAACTTGTCGGCTTCGAAGTCGCCATCGGGGCCGACACCGATGGTCGCGAACCGGGCGCGCAGGTCCTGTTCGGCGGGCAGCGTCGGGGCGAACCGCAGCGCGAAGCTGAGGATCTCGAAGAACTGCGGAGAGGTCTTCTGCTGGTCCTGGGTCAGCGGCGGCACGAAATCGATCGGTGGGGCGGGCTGTGGCGCCAGCTGGTTTGGGTATACCGACAGCGGCTGAACCTGGTAGCCGGCCTGGATCTTCTTGACGCTGTCGAGATCGGACGCGCCGAACAATTGGGTGCGGTAGAGAACGAACGCCAGGTCGGTGTCGGACCGGATGACCTCGTTGATGCCTTCTGGTTTGTCGCCCGTCCAATTCGGGCCCGCCAGAAGGTATTTGCCGCCGCCGTTGCCGGTGGTGCGGCTGCCGACGTAGGCGAAGTTGTGGGTGTAGCCGTCGACGAACTGCAGGGAGTAGTAGCGGTCCTGCTCGATCGGCGGGACGGTCAGCACCAGCGGCTCGGCGCGCAGATCGGCGCCCAACGCGGAGTACGGTGTGTCCGAATTCGGCGTCTGAATCGCCGTGTCCTCGGGCGTGTAAACCCGTGCGGTGTTGTGGATCTCGTTGGGGCCGCCCTTGTACTCGGGATCCTCCTTGTTGACGAAGTAGGCGTACTGCACGCGGTAGTTGTCCACCATCGGGAAGCCGTAGATGTAGGCCTCTTTCGCGATTGCGCGCGCGTGTTCCTGGGTGACCGCGGCAGGTGGGGCGGGCGAAGAACCCATCAAGGCTTTTCCAGCGCTTCGGTGCGCTCACTGAAATGGCGCCCTAGCGCGGCGGCTTCGGCGTCCATCCTCGGCAGCAGGTCGGGGGTGAACTTGCGGATGTCTCGTTCACCGACCGGTGTGGCGATCAGCGGCCGCATCCACCGCGTCAGCCCCACCCAACTCGGGCAGTAGATGCGCGACTTGCGCCCTTCGATGCCCTTGATGAACGCTTCGCCGCACTCCTGGACCGACGTGGTTTTCTTCAGCGGCCCAGGCAGTTTCGCGAGCATCTCCTGGAAGGTCGACAACTCCTTGCTTTCCCGGACCAGCGGCGTATCGATCCATGACATGTGCGCCGACCCTACGTCGACTCCGCGGTGTGCAAGCTCAAGCCGCAACGAGTTGGCGAAGTGCTCGACACCGGCCTTCGAGGCGTCGTACGAGGCCATGCCCGGCGCCGCCGCGAACGCCGCAAGCGATGACACCACCAGCACGTAGCCGCGGCGTTCGAGCACCGACGGCAACGCGGCTCGCACGGTGTAGAACACACCCATCAGGTTGACGTCGACGACGGTCTTGAAAGCCTCGGGGTCGATTTCCAGCACCGACCCGAAGGCGCCGATGCCCGCGTTTGCCATCACGATGTCGATCCCGCCGAACCGCTCGATCGCCTTGTCCGCGGCCGCCTGCATCGCCGACAGCTCACGCACGTCGGCGACAACCGTCAGCACCCGATCCTCGCCGAGCCCGGCCGCCACGTCTTTGAGCTGACCCGCGTCAAGGTCGGTCAGAACCAGCTTGGCACCCTTGGCGTGCAGGCGGCGGGCTACTTCGGCCCCGATACCGTTCGCGCCACCGGTGATCAGCGCGACTTTTCCGTTCACAGAAGCCATGGCCCGAAACGTACTCCACCCGCCGCGGCGGCGGGTGGGTCTGGCGGTTCTAGAGTTGGACGCCGAGCAGCGCGTCTACCGCGCTCGCCACCGTGCCCGCCGCCTGGGTGTCGTGGCCCCCGTACTCAAGTGCATCGGTCGTCCACCCATCCAGTGCGGCAAGCGCTTTCGGGGTATCCAGGTCGTCAGCCAGATACTGCCGCACCCGCGCCACCACGTCGGTCGCGTCGGGTGCTGCGGGTAGCGTCGTCGCGGCTCGCCACCGCTGAAGCCGGGTGTTGGCCTCGTCAAGCACCGAATCGCTCCAGGATCGGTCGGCGCGATAGTGACCCGCGAGCAGGCCGAGCCGGATGGCCGCCGGTTCGACGCCGTCGGCGCGCAGCTGCGACACCAGGACGAGATTGCCGCGGCTCTTGCTCATCTTGTGCCCGTCCCAGCCGATCATCCCGGCGTGCACGTAGTGCCGCGCGAATCGCCGCTCCCCCGTTACGGATTCCGCGTGCGCGGCGGAGAACTCGTGGTGCGGGAAGATCAGATCGCTGCCGCCGCCCTGGATGTCAAGGCCGGTGCCGATGCGGGACAGCGCGATCGCCGTGCATTCGACATGCCAGCCGGGTCTGCCTGGGCCGAATGGCGACGGCCAGCTGGGCTCGCCGGGGCGATGCGCACGCCACATCAACGCGTCCAGTTCGTCGTTCTTGCCTGCGCGGTCGGGGTCGCCGCCACGTTCGGTGAACAGCCGCAGCATGGTGTCGCGGTCGTAGCCGGACTCGTAGCCGAACTGCGGCGTGGCGTCGGCGCGGTAGTACACGTCAGGGTGGTCGGGGTCATCGACGACGTAGGCCGCGCCGGAGGCCAGCATCTTCTCCACCACCTCGATGACCTCGCCGATGGCTTCGGTGGCCGCCACATAGTCGTGCGGTGGCAGCACCCGCAGGGCCGCCATGTCTTCGCGGAACAGTTCGGTCTCACGATCGGCCAGCTCACGCCAGTCGACGCCGTCGCGCTGGGCCCGCTCGAACAGCGGGTCGTCGACGTCGGTGATGTTTTGCGCGTAGTGCACCTGGTGCCCCGAATCCAGCCAGACCCGGTAGACCAGGTCGAACGCCAGGTAGGTGGCGGCGTGGCCCAGGTGGGTGGCGTCATACGGGGTGATGCCGCACACGTACATGGTGGCCGTCTCGGCGGCCGTGACCGGGCGGATCTGGCGGTCGGCACTGTCGTAGAGCCGCAGCTGTGGACCGCGCCCCGGCAGCGCCGGCACGTGCGGAGCCGGCCACGATTGCATAGCGTCGACTCTAAGGTGTTCGCTCAGGACGGCCTCCGATGGTGCGGTGCTTACCGCAGAGCTACAGCGCCGGACGCCGATCCATTCCCGTCAGCGATCGCGGTACGCCGACCAGATGCCGTCCAGCAGTACGTCGGCCAGCTCGGCACGACACATCAGCAGGTCGGGCAGATACGGGTCGCGCCGGTTGTAGATCATCGGCGAGCCGTCCAGCCGCGATGCGTGCAGCCCGGCGGCCTGCACCACTCCCGCCGGGGCGGCCGAGTCCCACTCCCACTGCCCGCCTGCGTGGACGTAGGCGTCGACGTCGCCGCGGACCACGGCCATCGCCTTGGCGCCCGCCGACCCGATCCGCACCATCTCGATGTCCATCCGGTCGCGCAGCCGCCACAGCACCGCGGGCGGCCTGCTGGCGCTGGCCGTGATGCGGATCGGGCCGTCGGCGCGCGGCGGCGGTGCGGTGACTGTGTCGGTGCGGTAGACCTCGCCACGAGCGGGAAGCGCGACCGCGGCGTCGGTGATGCCGCCGTCCGGCCCGCCGGTATGAAATGTCGCCGCCCCCGCGGCTCCGAAGCGTTGCCACAGCGCGACGTGCACCGCCCAGTCGGTTCGGCCCGGCCAGGAGAACTCGCGCGTGCCGTCCACGGGGTCGACGATCCACACGCGGTCGGCATGCACCCGCGACAGGTCGTCGACCGCCTCCTCGGACAGCACCGCGTCGCCGGGCCGGTCCCGATTCAGCCGGTCCAGGATCAGAACGTTGGCCCGCTTGTCGCCCGCGTCACCGAGTTCGTACGGGTCATCGAAACCCACTTCCCGGCGCACCGCCAGCAGCAGTTCTCCGGCGTCGGCCGCAACGTCGGCGGCCAGCGCCGCATCAGAGGTGCTCATCAGAACGCCGGCCACGGGATCGGGCGGCGCCGGTCGGGTGCCGGCATCACCGGATTGTCCAGCAGCGCAACCGCTCTGGCATGCAGCGCATCCGCCTCGCGACCGGTGATGTGCTCACACAACTGCTCGCCGAGGTGACCTCGCAGCTGATCGCGCAGGCGGCCCACCGTCTCCAGGGTGTCGTCGTCGACCGGTTTTCCGGCCCAGCCCCACAGCACGGTGCGCAGTTTGTCCTCGGCGTGCAGGCTCACCCCGTGGTCGACGCCGTACACCTGCCCGTCGACACCGGACAGGATGTGGCCACCCTTGCGATCGGCGTTGTTGATCAGCACGTCGAAGACGGCCATCCGGCGCAGCCGGATGTTGTCGGCGTGCACCAGGGTTACTTCGTCGCCGGCATAGTCGTAGGCCTGCAGCACGGGCAGGTAGCCGGGCGGAATGTGCCCCGCGGGCAGCAGGTCGACGAGGTCAGGTCCTGACCCCGGCTCGTCGCCGACTTCGTCGCCGGGCTGGTCCACCCACAGCTGCAGCATGCCGCGCCCCGCTGGCCCGTCGCGAATGATGGTGTAGGGCACGATGTTCCAGCCCAGCGCATCAGAAACGAGGTACGCGCTCAGTTCACGACCTGCCAGTGTGCCGTCAGGAAAGTCCCACAACGGGGCCTCCCCGGCGATCGGCTTGTACACGCAATGTGCTTGCCGCTCACCGAGATGCGCCTCGCAGAGGAACGTGGCGTTGCTCGCTGAGCGGATACGTCCGATGACGGTCACCTCGCCGCGGCGCAACACCTCGCAGTCATCGGGCTCGCGCTTAGGTGTCGGCGTCATCGTCGGTTCCGGCGATGGCACCGCGCCGGTAGCCGTTGGTGCGCACGCAGATATGACCCTCGGGATCCAGGGGCTCGTCGCACAACGGGCAGGGCGGCCGGCCGGCCGAAATGACCCTGTTGGAGCGCGTCGCGAACTCACGCGCAGACTCGGGCGTCAGGAAGACCCGCACCGCGTCGGGCCCCTCCTCGGCGTCGTCGAGCACCACGGACGCATCGAACTCGGTCTCGGACACGGCTAACAGTTCGACGACCACCGTCTGCGCCTCCGAATCCCAACCGAGGCCCATGGTCCCGACCCGGAACTCGGCATCGACTGGCGTGACCAGAGGGCTCACGTCCTCGATGTCGCCGGTCTCGGGCGGGATCGGGGTGCCGAACCGGCGGTTGATCTCCAGCAGCAGCGCCGCTATCCGCTCTGCGAGCACCGCAACCTGCTGCTTCTCCAGGATCACCGATATCACGCGTTTGTCGTGCACGGCCTGCAGGTAGAAGGTTCGGTTCCCTGGCTGCCCGACGGTCCCGGCCACGAAGCGGTCGGGTGTGCGGAAGACGTGAATTGCGCGGGCCATGGCACCCTCCAAAATACCGGCATTGGCACGTCGGCCGTAATTCCACGCCCGGGCCCTCAATCTGTCGAGCCACCAACCACAGCGTCTTCTGGCGGCACCTCGCCGTCCTTGTTGTCGGCCTGCCCGTTGGCCTTGGACGGCTTGGCCAGCAATCCGGCGGTGAGCGCGTCACCAGTGTGGTTGACGTGGATGACGAACGGACGCAACGCGGTGTAACGGATCACACTCATCGACGCAGGGTCGGCGGTGATGCGTTGAAAGCTGTCGAGGTGTGTGCCAAGCGCGTCTGCCACCACGGCCTTGATCACGTCGCCGTGCGTGCAGGCCACCCACAGCGCGTCGCCCCCGTGCAGTTCGGACAGCCGACGGTCGTGCTCACGGACCGCCGCAACGGCGCGGGATTGCACGTGGGCCAGCCCTTCGCCACCGGGGAAGACAGCCGCGCTTGGCTGCTGCTGCACCACCGCCCAGAGAGGTTCTTTGACCAGGTCGCCGATCTTGCGGCCGGTCCAGCTGCCGTAGTCGACCTCGGAGATGCGCTCGTCGACCACCGGATCCAGCCCGAGCGCGGCGGCCAGCGGGTCGACCGTCCGCCGGCAGCGCAGCAGCGGCGAACGCACGATCGCACGTATCGGCAGCCCGGCGAGCCGCTCGACGACGGCCTGCGCCTGCTGGTGGCCCTTGTCGTCGAGGTCGACGCCGTCGGTGCGGCCGGCCAGCGTGTGCGCGGTGTTCGACGTCGACCTGCCGTGCCGCAGCAGGATCACGGTCACGTCGCCGACACCACCCCGGCGCCCAAAAGGGTCAGCACCACCGTCCCGAGTGCAACGCGGTAGCCGACGAACCAGTACATGCTGTGGCTCACCAAGAAGCGCAGGAACCAGGCCACCGCGGCGAAGCCGACCACGAACGCGATCGCCGTGGCCACCAACAGTTGTGGGCCCTTGGCGCTCATCCCGTCGCCCACCGGGTGAAACGCGTCGGGCAGCGAGAACAGCCCCGAGGCGAAAACCGCGGGGATGGCGAGCAGGAAGCCGAACCGCGCAGACAATTCGCGGTCGAGCCCGAGAAACAAGCCCGCGCTGATCGTTGCGCCCGACCGTGACACGCCGGGCACCAGCGCCAGGCACTGCGCCAGCCCGACGATGATGCTGTCCTTCCACGTGAGCTGTTCGGCGTGCCGCGTCTGCCTGCCGTAGTACTCGGCGGCGGCGATGACGACGGAGAAGATGATCAACGCGCTCGCGATCAGCCACAGATTGCGTGCGCCAGTACGGATTTCGTCCTTGAACAGCAGACCCAACACGCCGATCGGGATCGTGCCGATGATGACGTACCAGCCCATCCAGTAGTCGAGCGTGCGGTGCGCGGCGACGAATAGCCCGTTGAACCAGGCCTTGAGAATGCGGCCGATGTCGCGGGCGAAATACAGCAGCACTGCCAACTCGGTCCCCAGCTGGGTGACCGCGGTGAACGACGCACCTGCGTCACGGTCGAAGAAGATGCGCGAGGCAATCGCCAAGTGACCCGACGACGAAACGGGCAGGAATTCGGTCAGTCCCTGCAACACCGACAGAACGGCGACTTGCAGCCACGACATCGCCGGCGCCTCGATCACGACGACGACCGTACCGTGAGGCAGCTGTCAGCGCGCTGTGCGCGTCACCCTCTGCGCGGCGGCCACCGCGTCCCGCACGGCCGCGGACATGCTGCGCTCGTCGGTGAGATCGATGTCGGTGAGCTTGCGGCTTGCGACGGCCACGACTTCCTCGGCCTGTGGGACCGGCCCGGAGAGGCGTGGCCGGTACACCTCGACGAAAAGCATCTGCTTTTCGATGTGGAACGAAAAACTGCGGCCGTCACCTACCTGGCCAAATCCGCTGGCGTGTAGACCAGTAGTGATGTCCTCGATAGCAAACTGCTGACTATCCAGATCCCGGTCTGCGGCGAGGCTCATGACGGAACCATACCGCCGGCGATGCCGCCGGGCGGGCCAGATGTGGCCATTTGTTGATGGCGGGCTTGCCTACACTTGCTTGTCCATCGAGATCCATTTCGCACGTCCGAGAGTTACCTGTTGCAGCGCCGAATACACCCCTCAGTTCAGCTAATTTGCGTCGGCGCTGTTGTGCTGGCAATCGCCGGTTTGGTGAGTTGCTCGGCGAAACCTTCCGAAGCCCCGCCGCCGACGATCGTTCCCGCCAGGGCCGCGCAGTCCCCTCCTGTGACGGGAGAACCCGCCGGCGTGGTGCGACCGTTGGCCGGAAACGCCCAGGCTGCCGTGTTCGACGCGGCAACGGCATCGTTGGCGGTGCTCAGCCCGGGTGTCGGTGCCCAGTCCATGGTCACGGTGGTGGCGTCGTCCGGCGCCGCGCGACCGGTGCCACTGCCGGGCCCGGCGACCGCGATGACGGGTGACAACGACGGCCGGGTGTACGCGTCGACGCGCGGCGGCTATTTCCGGGTCGACATCCGCGCCGGCACGGCCACCCGGGTGGATATCGATGGCCAACAGGGCGCCGACTTCACCGCGATCACCCGGCGCGCCGACGGCAAGCTGGTCCTCGGTAGTGCCGACGGCGCCGTCTACACGTTGAGTTCCGACGCAGTTGTCGGCGCAGCGCTGAAGATCTTTGCGCGGGTGGATGCGCTTGTCGCACAAGGAAATACGGCTGTCGTGCTGGACCGCGGGCAGACGTCGGTGACCACCATGTCGGCCAGCGGCGACCATGCCGACCATGCGCTGCGGGCGGGCGAGGGAGCAACCACGATGGCGGCGGATTCGGCCGGCCGGGTGCTGGTCGCCGACACCCGCGGCGACGAGTTGCTGGTGTTCGGCACGAACCCGCTGATCCTGCGCCAGCGGTACCCCGTGCGCGACGCGCCGTACGGGCTGGCGAGCTCGCCACCGAGCCGCAACGGCGGCGACATGAGGCCAGGGAGCCGCGACGGCGGCGACAACTCGGCACCGAGCCGCGAGGGCGGCGACATGAGGCCAGGGCTGGCCTGGGTGTCGCAGACGGCAACCAACACCGTCGTTGGTTACGATCTGGCCACCGGCATCCCCGTCGAGAAGGTGCGTTATCGAACCGTGCAGCAGCCCAACTCCCTGGCCTTCGACGAAGCATCTGGCACCCTGTATGTGGTGTCCGGCTCGGGAGCGGGTGTGCAGGTGATCTCGAACGCGGGCGTGAGCCACCGATGAGCGCTTGCGCGAAGAGGCGACAACCGTGAGCGCTTGCGCGAAGA
>JAOPVX010000325.1 GCA_025965975.1 Mycobacterium sp.
ATACCGCTACCGATCCATCGTGATCGGAGTCATGGTGGCGTTGTGCCTGGGTGGCGGCGCGTTCGGCCTGACTCTGGGCTCCCATCTCACCCAGAGCGGTTTCTACGACGGTGGCAGCGAGTCAGCCAGGGCGTCGCGCCTGGGTGACGAGGCTAATCGTCCAGAAACCTCGCGCCACATCGGGGCGATCTACTCGGCTCCGGACGGCAAGACCGTGGATGATCAGAAGTTCACGAAGAAGATCCTCGAGAACCTCGCTCAGGTCGAAAAAGACCACCCAGACCAGATACTTCGGTCGGTCGGCTACTTCAAGAGCCCAAAGCTGCTGCGCAACATGGCCGACGCGGACAAGAAGCACGCGTTCATGTCGATTCAGCTCAAGGGCAATGACGACGACACCATCCTCAACAACTACAAGGTGGTCCAGCACGACTTCGATGTCCCGGGCGTCGACGTGAAACTGGCCGGTTTGCAGCCATTGGCCAACGAGCTGATGGGCACCATCGGCGAAGACCAGAAGCGAGCCGAGCTGCTGGCCGTGCCGTTGGTGGCAGTGGTGCTGTTCTTCGTCTTCGGTGGTGTGGTAGCGGCACTTCTGCCGGCGATGGTCGGCGCTCTCAGCATCGCCGGGTCGCTGGGCATCATGCGGTTGGTCGCAATATCCGGGCCGGTGCACTATTTCGCGCAGCCGGTGGTGACGCTGATCGGTCTGGGCATCGCCATCGACTACGGGCTGTTCGTGGTCAGCCGCTTCCGAGAGGAGATCGCCGAGGGCTATAACACTGAAACCGCGGTACGCCGCGCGGTGATGACGGCCGGGCGAACCGTGGTGTTCTCCTCGGTGCTGATCGTGGCATCCGCGGCCGGCTTGCTGCTGTTCCCGCAGGGCTTCCTCAAATCACTCACCTACGCCATGATCGCCTCGGTCACGTTGTCGGCGATCCTGTCGATCACCGTGCTGCCTGCCTGCCTGGGGCTGCTGGGCCGCCACGTCGACTCCCTTGGTGTGTACTCCTTCCTGCGGGTGCCGTTCTTCCGCAACTGGAAACCCACCAACTGGTGGCTGCACTGGCTGGGCGCGCGGGTGCAGAAGAACCAGACCCGCGAAGAGGTCGAGAACGGCTTCTGGGGCAAGCTCGTCAACCGCGTGATGAAGCGGCCCATCGTGTTTGCCGCCCCGATCGTCATCATCATGATTTGGCTGATCGTCCCGCTGGGCAACATGTCGCTGGGTGGCATCAGCGAAAAGTACCTGCCGCCAACGAACTCGGTGCGCCAGGCGCAGCAGGAGTTCGACCGGACCTTCCCCAGGTTCCGCACCGAGCCGCTGACGCTGGTGATCCGTGCCAACGACCACCGGCCGGTCACAGACAACCAGGTCGCGCAGGTCCGCAGCGAGGCGATGACCATCTCGGGCTTCATCGATCCGGACAACAACCCGGCCAACATGTGGAAGGAACGCCCCTACCTCGACGGCGCATCGAAAGATCCATCGGTCCGGGTGATCGAAAACGGCCTGGTGAACCGTAATGACGCCGCCACGAAGGTCGGCGAGTTGCGGTCGATCGCGCCGCCGCGCGGCCTGACCGTTTGGGTGGGCGGCACACCCGCACTCGAACAGGACAGCATCCAGAGCATATTTGCCAAGCTGCCGCTGATGGCCGTCATTCTGATCGGCACGACCACGCTGCTGATGTTCCTGGCGTTCGGATCACTGGTGCTGCCGATCAAGGCCGCGATCATGAGCGTCTTGACGCTGGGTTCGACGCTGGGCGTGCTGACGTGGATATTCGTCGACGGCCACTTCGCCACGTGGCTGAATTTCACACCCACCCCGCTGACCGCCCCGGTGATCGGTCTCGTCATCGCGGTGGTCTACGGCCTGTCGACCGACTACGAGGTCTTCCTCGTGTCCCGGATGGTCGAGGCACGCGATACTGGCACGTCGACCGCGGACGCGATCCGCATCGGCACGGCGACCACCGGCCGCCTCATCACCGCCGCGGCGTTGGTCCTCGTCGTGGTGGCGGGCGCGTTCGTCTTCTCCGACCTGGTGATGATGAAGTACCTGGCGTTCGGCCTGGTCACCGCCCTGCTGCTGGACGCGACGGTGGTCCGGATGTTTCTCGTGCCGTCGGTCATGAAGCTGCTCGGCGACGAGTGCTGGTGGGCGCCAACGTTGTTGAAACGGCTACATACGCGGATCGGGCTCGGCGAGATCGGTCTACCAGACGAGCGTATGCCGCGGGCGGAGCCAGAGACGGAACCGGAGTCGGAGTCGGAGGAGACTCTCGTCGGGGCCGGCGCGCCAGTGACGCAGTGGCCGCCGCATGACCCCACCCGTCCGGCCGGCGAGGGTTCCGCCAGGCCGGAGGCCGCGGCGCGGCTGGCGAGCACGCCGTCGGCCGCCACGACCACCCCGATGCCAAACACGCGCACCGCTCGCGCCGACGAACCGACGGTCACGCAGATCTCGATGGCCAACGACCCGTCGCCCAACGGCGACGGCGAGGTGACGGCGGCCAGGCAGCCCACCGACGGCACGGCGTCGCCATCGGCACAGGGCGAAGACCGCGGGATCGAGTCGTGGCTCGGTGAGCTGCGCCCACCAAGCACCAGCGACACGAGCCCGGCTCGGTCGACCGACGGCGACGACCCTGCCGCGCCGCGCGCCATTCCCACTCGGCTTCAACAGGATCCGGATGCCACCTGATGCCTCGCGTTTGGTGCGGAGGGCTCGTCATCGAGCGAAACGCCGCGCCGAACGGTTCGGATGCGCTGAGACCTAATGTGCGCATCCGAGCCGCTGCAACCGGGCCCGAGTGATCCAGCCGCCCTAACTCAGGTCGGCGCCTATCGTCCGTCGAGTGCCAGATTGACTGCGAAGAGTGCCAGACCGGGCACTGCAAATCGCTTGCAACACAAAGTCCGGTAACCCGGCCATATTCCGATTCCGCCGTATGCGATCCGACGATATTTAAGTGGTGACACCATATTTAAGTGGTGACACCACGAAAAGGGCTGCTACGCCCGATCAGCTACCCGGCCCTCTGGGCCCGGCGGGCTTCGCGCTCCAAGTGGCGCTGCTTGGACACCTCGAACTTGGTGGACGCGTCTTCCAGCTCCTCGACCAGTAGGGCTAGGTCGTCGCGCATTCGCGCGGGCTCGCCGGTGAAGTCTTCGCGTTCGAAGATGCGCCACTTCTTGAGTACCGGCATCACCACATCGTCGAGGAAGATGCGAGGGTCGAATACGCCGCCGACCGCGATGATCACGGCCTTGCGGCGGAAGTCCGGAATGGTGTAACCGGGCATCTTGAAGTTGCGCAGCACTTTGTGCAGTGACCTCATCGCCTGATTGGGGGCGATGTCGAAGCCGGCTTCGGAGACGTCACGGTAGAAGATCATGTGCAGGTTCTCATCAGCCGAAACCCGGTGCAGCAGTTGGTCGGCGATCGTCTCGTTGCAGGCCTTGCCGGTGTTGCGGTGCGACTCCCGGGTGGCCAATTCCTGAAACGTCACGTAGATGACGGAGTCAAACAGGCTCTCGGCGAACATGTCAGCCTCGATCTGCTGGTTTTGGCCGGGGCTGAAACCGCGGGTCACCTGCTCCACCCGGAGCTGCTCCAGCTCGACGGGATCGATCGCACGGGTGACAACCAGGTAGTCGCGCAGGGCGATGCCATGCCGGTTCTCCTCGGCCGTCCAGCGGTTGACCCACTGCCCCCAGGCGCCATCCACGCCGAAGCTCATCGCGATCTCACGGTGATAGGAGGGCAGATTGTCCTCGGTCAACAGATTGACCACCATTGCCACCTGGGCCACATCCGATAGCCGCGACTGCTCCGGATCCCAGTCCTTACCACCCAACGCGTAGTAGTTCCTGCCGTCCGACCACGGGATGTAGTCGTGCGGATTCCAGTCTTTACACACCGACAGGTGCCGGTTGAGGTTGGCCTCCACCACCGGCTCAAGCTCACGCAGTAACTGGAGGTCGGTCAAGTCGGTCGACATGAACCCTCCCGGGTATCTGCACCTATTGGTTGCACTTAATCTATCTGTGTCCCTCGGTAACAGTCAAGAATGGAGACCGGCTGCGTGATCATTCCGCGACCGGGTCGGTTGCAGGCATGGGATGTCCGTGAGGGAGTTACCCGCGTTGGCCGGTGCGGCGTTTGGTTGTCGTTGTGAGCCGCTCGCAGGTGAGCCGTTAGTGTGGGCTCGCGTCTAGTCTGGGCGGGGGTTGCCCGCGTAAGCGGTGAACCGCCAGCGGCGGCCGAAGCCGCCCAAGCGATACGTTATCGGAGCCCGATCCAAGCCACGACCGCACGAACGGCCCACGACATGGACGATATGTGTGCTGGCAACCCGGCTTCAGGCGGCGGCACCAGCGGTGGTGTGGGAGGCCAAGTTCTACCTCGAGATCCGATGGTCCACTCAGGCGATCATCGAATACCTGAATTACTTTGCCCAGCAGCGACAGCCACTACCGGTGAGCCTGTACTTCGGCGTGATCGAACTGATCGAGACCAGTGGTGAGTCCGAGCGGTGGCAGCGGTCGTTACGGGATGCGCTCGGCCGAACGCCGCGACCACGTATCGGCGGTCAGTCGTCGCAGTCAGGCTCGGCGCGTCGCGCGCGTGAACAACCCAACGTCATGAAACAGCACACCTAGTCTGCTGACGATGGTCGGCTTCGGCGTCGCACCGCACTCCTGCAGTGGGAGGCTGGCGAGTCACACGCGGACCTGGCGACGGTAGGTGAGTTTGTCGAATTCCCTGCCGTATTCGTCGACGGCCACCACGTCCATTTCGCTGACGAACGCCCCTGGGCGTACATCGACACGGATGAAGGCATAATTGCTGAACCGCACCCGCGACCAGCTGACGGCCTCGTCCTGTTTGGCTCCTTGGGCTGTCCAGACGTAGCTGTCGGGAACGAAGGTGTCTGCGAGTGCATTTCCGCGGTAGCTTTCCAGCTCACCGGGCTGGAAGTTGTACCGTGGCCGACCCGCGCATCCGACGGTGTAGTAGACGGTGCCGTCGGTGTCGGGGTAGACGATCGCGTTGTCGGCGCCGACCGTCGTTGGTGCGTCGGCCCGTATCGGATCCGTGCGTTCAAACACATGGTTGTGGCCCTGGAGCACGATGTCGACCTGGTAGCGGTCGAACAGCCGACACCAGGCCGCCCGCACCCCACCGTCACTGGCGTGCGCCGCGGTGGTGGAGTAGGCGCAGTGGTGAAAGAAGCAGACGATGAAGTCAATGTCGGGGTTGGCGCGGTGCGCGGCCAATGTGCGCTCCACCCAGGTGTTTTGGGTGCCTGCCGAGTATCCGGTGTTTGTTCTGATCTCGTAACTGACATCGTTGGCGTCCAGTGAGAGCACGGCGACATTGCCATAGGTGAACGAGTACACCGACGGGCAGGCGGCGGGACCATCGCGGGGAAAGTCCAGACGCGCCAGATGCCCACCGTAGCCGTGCGTCGGGTAGGCGGCTTCCATGTCGTGGTTGCCGGTGGCGAACATCCACGGTGTGGTCGAGGCGCTGGCCTCGATGGACCCGAAGTACACGTCCCAGACGTAGGGGTTGAACTTGTCAAAGCCGGTCGGGGGGTTGGCCGCCGAGGGCATGAATGTCGCCGGCTTGCCGAATCCGGAGGTGTCGGCGTAGGCGATGTCGCCGGCCAGCACATGAAAGTCCGGTCGGGACGCAATGATCTGGTTGAGCACGTTGTCGGTGTGCGACACCGCGGGATCATTGTCGGGCTTGTAGTAGCTGTCGTCGTAGACGCCACGGAGCAGTCCTGGCGGCAGCAGTGGCGTGTCATCGGTGCCCTGGTCACCCATCATCGTGAACCGGAACGGGCCCATCGCATCTCGCGTGCTCGGCATCGCGGTCGCCGCCGACAGGACGTCGGCGGCGAAACCGTCCGCGGTGCGCCATCGGTAGAAATGCGGCATGCGGCCCGGCAGGCCGTCCACGGGAACGTGGGCGTAGAACTGCTCGGCCGCCAACACACCGCCATCACTGTCTGGGATCTGTGTCACCAGGTTGCGGACCTCCGCCTCGACGGTCGCACCCAACTCAGGAGATGGGCCGTGGTCGAGAAAAATCCTGCTGCTACCCGGATTTCGTGACAGCTGAGCGGCGAAACGCAACTGGCTGGAGGCGTCGGCGCCGTATCCGACCCGGCGGTTCGCCACCGCCAGCGGTGCGTCCTGCGCGTAGGCGCGGCGACCGAACGGTGAACCCCCCACCGCGGCGACCGCTGCCACGGCCGCCGTTCCACGCAAGAAGTTCCGCCTCGACACGCGGTGGCGGCGGAGAAAAGCCTGATGCCACTCGTACTGCTCGGCCATCGTCATGCCAGCGACTATCGCCGGCGGAATCCCGGTATCAGGGATCTCCCCGGCACTGGTCAAAAAATTCGTGGGCACCACAGGATGGTGGCCCAACTCCGTCCGTACGGCCGCCCGACGGGGCTAACCATCAGGAAACTGCCGGTGAACATCTCACGTACACCGCCCGGCCTACCCGAAGCACTGTGCGCGTTGCGGGCATGGCTCAATGGGGCGCTTCGAGTGCGCTCTGTTCACCGACGACCAACCTGGACTGAGCCGTAGGACTGCTGCTGGGTTGTCACGCGGGGACGGACATCAGGCCGGCCGCGGCCGTGGAGATCGGCTCCTGTAGATGGCTAGTGGCTCCGATAAGCCCCTTGACCGTCCCGAAGCTTCTACTTCCGCCGACGGATCGAGGTCGGCCTCGCTCGACTCTACGTTTTAGGCCGCACCCCGACGGGCTTGGCGGGGCGGCCGCCACCAAAGGAACTGCTGGCACGGTCGATCTCGCCGAAGAAGACCATGACGTCGTTTGGGTCCGTCCCTGCCGCCCGTAGGCGAGTCACGATCGCGGCAAGAAGCGAGCGCTTCCTGTCTTCCTCAGTCCCTGATGAGAGCAGCGCTTCGATCATCAGGACATGCTCGCTGCGAGGCTTCTGCAGATCGGGATAGAGAGGGCTGATGCGAAGGTCGGCTTCTTCCAAACAGATGAACCTCTGGAAGTGATCGTCCTCAGGATAACCAGCGCTGACGCTTGCTTCATGAATGGCGGCGGATATTGCGTCCTTGTCTGTCACCGTTCTCCCGGAACGCATTGTGATGGTGAAAAGCGGCATGGGATTCCCGGATTTTTGGCGAGTAGGAGGCGGTCGGTTCGTGGGAGGTGTCGACGGTCATCGTAGTCGAGAAGGTTGCGGACGTCGGTGTTGTAGATGCGGGCGAGCAGGGTGAGGACAGTCTGCTCGTGCACGGCGGTCCCTCGGTCTCTGACAGGGATGCTTCGGATTGCCTTGCACCGCAGATGGAGCCTGCCACCGATTGGCAGGCCCGGACTGAATTCGTGACCGAGGCGTCTTGGGTCGCTAGAGCGTGGTGTGATCGTTAATTAAATTCCTTGTGCCCCACTATTACTGGGCGTCGTTGGCCGGTAGGGTAGTAGGCGAAGAGGCGTCGTGGCTCTGTGCGGCCATGTGACGCGACCAGTAGCCGGTTCCGGCTCCCGTATCGAGGATTGCGGGGCGCTCATGCAAGGCGTCGGTGAGCCTTGCGTGGACGTGTGGGAAGCCGATGCGCCAGATGATGTGCAAGGGTGCGGAGTAAGGGCCGGCGGTGGACTCGTATAGCTCGCGTCGCCGACGGCTCAGGTCACCTGCGTGTGAGGTCATCTTTCCCGAATGTGGCTAGCGCCGGGGGAGCGACGTCCAGCACCCTTTCGACCCCCGAATGCCGCAGCAAGCAGTGCTCGCGGGCGTTGCCGGCCTGCGGCGTTGAGCGGACAGCCGGAAGGCTGTCCTTCGAGTGTGAGCCGCAGCGCTCGCAGGGCGACGTGCAGCCTCGACTTCACGAACCATTCCGTAATATGGAGGTCGTTGGCGATCTGCGCGGTCGTCCACCCTTGGTAGTACGAGCGGTCAATCACCTCGCGGTGCTCGGCGGACAACTGCGCGAGCGCGTCGGTGATCGCCAGCCGGACGCGTGCGACATTCACCTTGTCGGGGCAGGGGCGCTCAGACCCACCACGCCCAGTTTGTCCTGGTTGCATGAACTAGGTCTCGCTCGTCGGGTTGTTGTTGTTGTAGCGCTTGGGTATTCGGCAACATCGCCGAGTATGCGGCGTAGTTGTCGCCGTCCGCGGTGGAGCCGGGACATCACGGTTCCCTGCGGGATGTGCATGATTTCGGCGATCTGCCGGTATTTAAGATCTTGAACGTCGGCGTAGAAAACGACCAAGCGGAATTGTTCGGGCAAGGCCTTCATCGCTGCCTGAATCTCGGTGTCGGGCAACGTGTCGAGCACCTCGTCCTCCGCGGAGCGCAGCCCGATGGACGAGTGTGCGACGTTGGCGGTCAGCAGCTCATCCGTGATATCCGCCCTTGGATACACGACCGGTCGCCGCTGCTTTTGGCGGTAGGTGTTGATGTAGTTGTTGGTGAGGATCCGGTGTAACCAGGCGTTGAGGTTGGTGCCGTCCCGAAACAAGTGGAACCCGACGTAGGCGGACAACATGGTGTCCTGCAGCAGATTCTCGGCGTCGGCGCGATTGCGAGTCAGCCGCATCGCGCGGCGGTAAAGCGGCGCCCACAGCGGGATGACATCGCGTTCGAATCGTGTGGTCAGCTCCGCCTTGGTTGCGCGCTGCGGGCGTTCAGCAGGATTAGATGGCCCGACCAACCGTTCGGGCCGCGTCACACGTACGGTGTCGCTGACGGGTTCCGCGGTGTGCGTGCGGTGACCGCATGCCGTTCCATTCGTACCGACAGCGCCCAGATCGCCTGGGCCGCTGGCAGATTCAGCAAGTACGACGGTCATGATCAGAACACTTCCTCGGCAGGGGTGAGCCGTTTGGCTTGGGATCGGTCGGGGACGACCGCCCTTCTTGCGCATCAGGACATTTGCCAGGCTGCCGTTTCAGGTTTCTCGGGCGTCTGATCGCAGGTCTGGCCCCCGAATCGTCAGGATGAGCGAAGCCGACAAACCCCAGGCAGTCGCATTCGTTGCACTCCATGTCCTCGCTGGGGATGTGATTGCAGTGCCGGTGCGCGCAGTTCTGGCGCAAACACGGCTTCCCGGCGGCGACCCAGTTCTGGTAGGTGGCGCTCGTCGGCGCCAAGACCAGCCGGTGATCCATCCACAGCAGGTCGATTGGCGAAATGCCTGCGTTAGACATCATCCGACTCCTTCCCGGAACATGTACATCGGGGTCCGATATATAGACAGTAGGCCTAACAATCGGCACTGCCAGCAGTTGTGAGCCAAGTCACTACCCGGACACGTAGATACGGGGCCGCTCGCCCTCTGCGTGCTTGGGCGAGCAGAACGATCACGACAACCGCCGACGCGGCTCCACGACAATCCGGGCTCGGCTCCCTACTGCCGGCCGAGCCGGGCTCGGATCACACGGGGTTTCTACATTCCGACGAGCATCGCGGGTGAATCCCGCCCGAAGTGAGGATCGAAAGATGGTGTACCACGGTAAATTCCTTCACTTCATGGTGCGGGGCGGCGTGGGGCAGTACTTCCAACGGGCTGAAGGACGCCCGGCCCGCGCACGCAGGATCGCCCAGCCGTGCTGGGATCAACAGAGATGACACGGCATCACGTGCCGGCCGTCCATTTGGCACGCTCAAGTCGGCGCCGCGCCGGAGGACCCATCAATCCTTGCGCGGTCACTGGACATGAGCGCGGACTCATACAGCAGAAGTCTACGCACATTCTACATCGGTTAGCGATGTAGAATGTGATATACCTAGGCGGTGCAACAGTCAGACCGCGGTGTCAGCCGAGCGAACGCTGTCGAGGGGCTTGAACAGGCGGCGATCCTCATGGTTCGGCACGTGACCGTTCGCACAGGACTGGGTCTGACTGCCAACCTGACGCTGGGCACGCTTGATCGGGAAGGACCGGCCAGGGTGACGGTGTTGGCCGCGGCGGCGAGCATCGGCCAGCCGGCGATGACCGAACTGGTTCAGCGGCTGGAACGGCAGAGGCTGGTGACCCGGGTCCTCGACCCAGGCGACGGGCGGGCCGCTCTGGTAACCATCACCAACGCCGGCCGGGCGCTGCTCGACGACCAGCGGCGCGACCGTCGCGACCGGCTCGCCGAGCTGCTCACGGCCCTCCCGGCAGATGACGAGCTCACCCTGACCCTGGCCATGCACGTGGCTCTGCCTATCATCCGGCGACTGATCGACGACGCTCAGCAGTCCCGCACGCCGACAGACCGCTACACCCCGATCAGTTAGTCGCTGACATAAGCAGGGGTCTGCCGATGGGAGGGCGGCGGTCCTGATCACCAAACGTCACGAGTAATACGCGATGCAAACACCACACAGGAGTTGAGCATGACTGTGACGACGCCGATCGTCATGCCATTCGACGCGGCCGCCGCCGGGCAGGTCACCGACGTCAAACCGGCCACCGTCGAAACAAACTCGGTCGACGAACGTGATCGTTGCAGCGGCCGTTTGGGCGTCGGATTGACCGAGCGAAATCTCACTTCGCGGTGGACGGGACCCGCGTACGCTGAGCCCGTGGTGCAGAGCACCGCGGGATTTCACGCTGGCGGCAACCTGCCGGCGGAGATTACGAGCTTTGTCGGCCGGCGCCGCGAACTCGCTGATGCGAAGCGCGCCCTGTCCAAGTCCAGGCTGGTCACTTTGACCGGTGTTGGTGGCGTCGGCAAGACACGCGTGGCAGAGCGGGTGGCAAGGGACCGCAGGCGCGCCTATCAGTACGGCGTGTGGCTGGTCGAACTCGGGGAGCTGCCGGATCCGGCACTGGTGACCCAGACGGTTTTGACTGAGCTGGGAGTGCGGGGTCAGCGCTCCGGGGATGCCCTTGAGGCGTTGATCGAGTCCCTGAGCAGCCGGCATCTACTGCTGGTCTTGGACAATTGTGAACATCTGCTCGACGAGGTTGCCGCGCTGTCGGCTGCTTTGCTGCGTAGCTGCCCTGATCTGCAGATATTGGCGACTAGCCGGGCGCCGCTTCATGTTGTCGGTGAAGCGGTTTTACCGGTGCCCCCGATGGCAACGCCAGAGCCTGAACGTAGTGGCGGCGTGGCTGGGTTGTGCCGATATGACGCGGTGGCGCTGTTCACCGAGCGCGCGGCGGCGGCGGTGTCGGACTTTGCTTTGACCGAGGATAACTACCGCGCGGTCGCCGCCTTGTGTTACCGCTTGGATGGTTTGCCGCTGACGATCGAGTTGGCAGCGGGACGGCTCAGATCGTTGTCACCGGCACAGATTCTGTCGAAACTTGACGATCGGTATGCGTTGCTGACGGGCGGTGAACGGGGGCGCCCCGATCGACAGCAGACGCTGCGGGCGTCTATCGAGTGGAGCTACCAGTTGTGCACCCCGCAGGAACAGCGGCTATGGGCTCGGTTGTGCGTATTCGCCGGAAGCTTCGAGTTGGATGCGGTTGAGGGAGTGTGCACCGGCGACATCGCCGGTGACGAGATTGTGGATCTGGTGTCGGGTCTGGTCGACAAATCGATCGTCGTTCGTCACGAGCGGGGAACGGTCGCACAGTATCGGCTGTTGGAAAGTATCCGTGAATTCGGGTTGGAGCGCCTGAATGAGGCCGGTGACCGACCAGCGCTTAGGATGCGCCATTTGCAGTGGTATGCGTCGCTTATTCACACCGCGAAGGCTGAGTGGATCAGTGAGCGCCAGCAGTATTGGTTGGCACGACTGACTGCAGAGAGTGCAAACATTCGGTCCGCGCTGGACTTCTGCCTGAACGAACACGGCGACGCCGATGCCGTCATGGAGATCATGGTCGGGATTCCGCTCGGGTGTTTCTGGGCGCGCGGCAAGCTCGGCGAAGGGCGGCATTGGCTCGATGAAGCGCTCGCGCGCGCGAGTCGAGTCACGGTTCTGCGCGTGCGCGCAATACTGCGCAATAGCATCCTGGCGATGGTCGGAGGTGAGTTTGCAACCGGCAACCAACTATTCGACGAGGCCCGCGGGTTGATTCGACAGGTGAGCGATCCGGTGATGCTGGCCCAGCTGCATCATGTCGCCGCCCACTCGGCACATTACGCGGGCGACCTACCCCTGGCGGTTTCCGAACTCGAGCAGGGGTTAGCGATGTCCATAAGTAGGACAGACCTGGACTGTTATCTCGACATTTTGCAGTCGCTTGCGTTTTTCGCATCCATGGCGGGCCAGCACGAGCGGTCAAAGGCGTGCTACGAGGAAATTATTGAGCTGACTGGGCCGCGCGGGGAATCTTTGCACCGGGCCAACGGACTGCTGGCTTTGGGCCTGGTTTCGTGGCGCAGGGGCGACACTGCTCACGCCGTGGAGCTTCAGCGTTCCGGTCTTGAGATCAAACTCGGGCTCGACGACCAGCTGGGCACCGCCCTGGGTTTGGAAGCCCTGGCGTGGGGTTGGCGCGATGGGGCAGCACAAGCGTGCAGCCCACATCCT
>JAOPVX010000331.1 GCA_025965975.1 Mycobacterium sp.
TGGTGTCCGAGGGGGGACTTGAACCCCCACGCCCGTTAATAGGGCACTAGCACCTCAAGCTAGCGCGTCTGCCATTCCGCCACTCGGACCAGTTCTGAGCAGCTTAGGCTATCGGATTGGGCTGCTCAGACCCAAACCAAGCGGCCACCTCAGTGGTACGAATGGTGACTGTGACTGCTGCCCCCAACGCCCAAGCCGAGGTGGTTGATCTCGTCAGCGCGCTGATCCGGTTTGACACGTCCAACACCGGCGAACTGGAGACCACCAAGGGTGAAGCCGAGTGTGCCCGCTGGGTGGCCGAACAGCTGGAAGAGGTCGGTTACACATGCGAGTACGTCGAGGCAGGCGCACCGGGCCGGGGAAACCTCTTCGCCAGGCTCGACGGCGCCAACCCTGACCGTGGAGCCCTGTTGCTGCATGGCCACCTCGACGTGGTGCCCGCAGAGGCGTCGGACTGGAGCGTGCACCCGTTCTCCGGTGCGGTCGAGGATGGCTATGTGTGGGGCCGCGGCGCGGTCGACATGAAGGACATGTGCGGCATGCTCATCGCGATCGCCAGGCAGTTCAAACGCTCGGGAATCGTGCCGCCGCGGGATCTGGTGTTCGGATTCGTGTCTGACGAGGAGGCCGGTGGCAAATTCGGGTCGCAGTGGCTGGTCGACAACCGGCCTGACCTGTTCGACGGCGTCACCGAGGCGATCGGGGAAGTCGGCGGCTTCTCGCTGACCGTGCCGCGCCGCGACGGTGGTGAGCGGCGGCTGTACCTGGTCGAAACCGCCGAGAAGTCGATGATGTGGATGAAGCTGACCGCCCGCAGCTTCGCCGGCCACGGCTCGATGATCCACGAACACAACGCGGTCACCGCGGTAGCCGAGGCGACCGCGAAACTGGGACGCCATGAATTCCCGTTGGTGATGACCGACGCCGTCGGGCAGTTCCTGGCGGCGATCACCGAGGAGACGGGCTATTCGTTCGACGTGGATTCGCCCGACCTGGCCGGCGCGATCGCCAAGCTCGGGCCGATCGCGCGCGTCGTCGGCGCCACCCTGCGCGATACCGCCAACCCCACGATGCTCAAGGCCGGCTACAAGGCCAATGTCATTCCGGCCACCGCCGAATCGGTGATCGACTGCCGCATCCTGCCCGGCCGCCAGGCCGCCTTCGAGCGCGAGGTCGATGAGGTGATCGGCCCCGAAGTGACACGGGAATGGATCACCGAGCTACCGTCCTATGAGACGACCTTCGACGGCGACCTGGTGGACGCGATGAACGCCGCGATTCTCTCCGTCGACCCCGGCGCCCGCATCGTGCCCTACATGCTCTCGGGTGGCACCGACGCAAAAGCCTTCGCCCGCTTGGGGATTCGCTGCTTCGGTTTTGCCCCGCTGCAACTGCCGCCGGAGCTGGACTTCACCGCGCTGTTCCATGGCGTCGACGAGCGGGTACCCGTCGATGCGCTGAAGTTCGGCACCCAGGTTCTCGAGCATTTCCTGATGAACTGCTGATCACCGGAAAGGGACAACCATGGCTTTTGCCTACAACCCGTACGAATTCCTGCCGAAGCTTCCCTCGTTCACGCTGACCTCAGAGTCGGTCACCGACGGGCAGCCGCTGGCCAATGACCAGGTCAGCGGCATCATGGGCGCAGGCGGTTCCGACGTCTCGCCGCAGCTCTCCTGGTCCGGTTTCCCCGAGGTGACGCGCAGCTTCGCCGTCACGGTGTACGACCCGGACGCGCCGACGGCATCGGGCTTCTGGCATTGGGCGGTCGCCAACCTGCCCGCGACCGTCACCGATCTGCCCGCCGGTGTCGGCGACGGCAGCAGCAGCGGATTTCCCGGCGACGCAATCACTTTGGCCAATGATGCCGGCCTGAAGCGCTACGTCGGCGCGGCCCCGCCGGCAGGACACGGTGTACACCGGTATTTCATCGCGGTGCATGCCGTCAAGGTCGAGAAGCTCGAACTCGACGGTGGCGCCAGCCCGGCTTACCTCGGATTCAACCTGTTCATGAATGCGATCGCGCGGGCCGTCATCTGCGGCACCTACGAGCAGAAATAGTCAACGCGCGGCCGAGCCAACGGCGTCGGCAAGCGATGCGAAGCCGCCCTCGTGAAGCTTGCGGGCCAGGCCGTCGTGAATGTGCTTGGCCCACAGCCCGCCGCCGTAGATGAACCCCGTGTAGCCCTGCAACAGGGAGGCGCCCGATGTGATGCGGTCCCAAGCGTCGTCGGCGGTCTCGATGCCGCCGACACTGATCAGCACCAGCCGGTCGCCGACGCGGCCGTACAGCCGGCGCAACACCTCTGCGGAGCGCTGCGCGACGGGCGGACCGGAAACGCCGCCGGAACCCAGTGCCTCGGCATCCGGTGTCGCGAGTCCAGAGCGCGACACCGTGGTGTTCGTTGCGACGATGCCCGCCAAGCCCAATTCGACTGCCAGATCGCCGATCTCGTCGACGTCGTCATCGGAAAGGTCCGGCGCGATCTTGACCAGCACGGGCGTCGACGTCTGCTTCTTCACCGCCGCCAGGATGGGTCGTAGCGACTCGGCGGCCTGCAGGTCACGCAGCCCGGGGGTGTTCGGTGAGCTGACATTGACCACAAGAAACGCGGCCAGTGGCCCGACCAGCCGGGCGCTTTCGGCATAATCGTCGACCGCGCCCTTTTGCGGCGTGACCTTGGTCTTGCCGATGTTGACCCCGATCGGCACCTCCGGTGTGCGCCGGGCAAGGCGCAGCGCCAGCTCACCCGCGCCGTGGTTGTTGAACCCCATCCGGTTGAGCAACGCGCGGTCGTCGGGCAGCCGGAACATCCGCGGCGGCGGATTGCCGGGCTGTGCCGCAGCGGTGACGGTGCCGACCTCCGCGTAGCCGAAGCCGAGCGCGCCCCACGCGGTGAGCCCCCTGCCGTCCTTGTCGAATCCGGCCGCCAGGCCAAGCGGGCCCGCGAAACGCACCCCGAACACCGTGCTGGCCAGCACGGGATCGTGCGGCGCCAGCCATCGCGCCAGCGCACGGCGCAGCGGAAGAACCGCCGTGAAGGCCCGCAGCAGCGCAAAAACCCAGGTGTGAATGCGTTCGGGGGCGACAAGAAACAGTGCCCGCCGCAGCGCGCGGTACATCAATCTCGGCTCTCGACTGATTGCTCTTCGCCCAAGAGGCTCATCGCGACTGATTGCTCTTCGCCCAAGAGGCTCATCGCTACAACCCGGGCTGATCCGGAATGCCCAGCCTGTCCGCGGCGGTCTTCTTACGGCGCAGCAGCACCCGCCTGCTGCCGTCGGTGTAGAGCCGGACCCGCGTGAGCTCCCATCCGCGGTACTCGGCCTCGATCGACAGTCGGGTGGATGCGCTGATCCTGGTCAAATCCGGCGGCAGCCGCAGAGGTATCCACTCGTACTCGTCCGACAGATCGTTATCCCAGCCCTCTGGCATCCGGCCGCGGTGCATCGCCGTCACGGTTGTCGCCTCTTCGCGCAAGCGCTCATCGGTGGCTCACGCCCGCGTTCGAGATCACCTGCACACCCGCTCCCGAGCCGGACACCACGTACAGGGTGCCAGATGCTTCGTTGAAGGCCAGGGAATTGGGTTGCTGCACGGTTCGATAACGCACCTTCTCGACGGGGATACCGGTGGCCAGATCGTAACCAACGACGGTGTTGGTTGCCGTCTGCGACACCCAGGTCAGCCCCGACGAACCGGCCAGCCCGTATGGCGCGTCGCGCACCGGGGACCGCTGGCGCAGGATCAGCGGGTCCGTGCC
>JAOPVX010000362.1 GCA_025965975.1 Mycobacterium sp.
CACGGCGTCGAGGTGTGGCATGCAGCGGCCGACGCGCCGTCCTGACCAAATCAGGGGCCTTAGCTCAGTTGGTAGAGCGCTGCCTTTGCAAGGCAGAAGTCAGGGGTTCGAATCCCCTAGGCTCCACTCTTGAATAGGTTCGTGCCGTCGAACGTCTGTATGCGGCCATGACGTTGGTGACGCCGGTGGCTCGTCGTGATGCGGGTTGCTGGGCTGCGGCGGCAGAATGCGGCCGATGGTAATTGAAGTGGATGTTCCAGACCTGCAACGCCTCGGCGCGTTCGGCCTCTGAGGTCCAGGTCCGCGCGTGGAGGAACTCCTCGGCCAGGATCCGGTTGTAGCGCTCCACCTTCCCGTTGTGGCGGGGTGTAGGGCGTGATCCGTTGATGACGTGCCCCGTGCAGGACGTGTGCGAAGTCGTTGGCTCGGTAGCAGGCACCGTTGTCAGTGACGATCCGTTCGATCCGGTCGATGCCGTGGGCGGCGAACCACACGCGGGCGCGATGCATGAATCCGATTGCAGTGATGGCCTTTTCGTTGTTGAGGGGTTCTGTATAGGCCAGTCGCGAGTAGCCGTCGACGGCTGAATGCAAATACACGTAGCCCGCCCGGGCACCTGCGGCTGTCGCCGCGGCGACTGCCTTGGCCTGGACGCTGCCTTTGCCGTGCACCCGCCAGCCGCCGCCAGCGGGGATCCGGCCGACCTTCTTGACATCCACGTGAACCATATGGGCCGGCCGGCGCGCCACGATCGCCCGCGGCGTTCGGTTGGACTCCCGCACGGGTCTATGAAACGGCGCCGGTTCAGGCCCAGCGCCACCAGATGTCTGCTGACGGCGCGCCGACTGATCGCCACGCCCTGGTTCCTCAGCTCGAAGGCGATCCGTGAAGCCGACCATTTCCACGTCCGGCGCAGCCCTTCGATCTGAGCAACGACATCAGCCGCAGTTACTGTGGGCTGGTGGCGCGGGCGATCGATGCGCGGTCCTCAAGGCCAATCTCACCAAACATGCGGAACCGGTTCACCCCTTGTACCCACACGCGCGCGAAATCCCCATCTCCGCGGCCACATGAGCAATTGGGCGATCGGCACAACGGGCAACGAGACGACGGCGACCCTCGACGCTCAACGGAGCATTGCTATGACTCATCGGCGGCCTCCTCGGTGGAAGCCAACCCGAGGTGGTTGATCAAGAAACTGCGCAGCAGCCGTGCAGTCAGGTCCGGCTGCTCTTCGGGGAGGAAATGGCCGCAGGACAGGGATTGCCCCTCGACGTTGGTGGCCCAGCGCTTCCAGATTGCGATCGGGTCATACCACGCGTCGACGGCGCCTCGCCGGCTCCACAACACCTGCACCGGAGCTTGCACCTTCCGGTATTGGGCTTGATCGGCTTCATCGTCGGCGCGGTCCACAGTGGCCGCGGCCCGGTACTGCTGACAGATCGTGGCCACCCGCTCAGGATCATGGAACTGCTGCCGGTACAACGACCGGACCTCAGCCTCAACGGTGTGGTGCGGTCCGGCCCAGCCGTCGAGCATGTGGTCGACGAAGAAATCCGGTGCACCGTTGATCAGGGTCTCCGGAATCGGCGAGGGAGCCGCCAGGAATGACCACACCCAAAAGTCCAGTGCGAACTGCGCATCCGCACGAGCGAACGCTTCACCAGTGGGCACGATGTCCAGGACGCTCAGAGCGGTGATGGTGTTTGGGTGGTCCAGCGCCATGCGGTAGGCGCACCGCGCCCCGCGGTCGTGACCGACGACGGCGAACCGCTCATAGCCCAACGCGGCCATCGCCTCGCGCTGGTCTCGGGCAAGTTCTCTCATGCCGTGTTGACCAGGGTCTTCACCCGCTCTCATGCCGTGTTGACGAGGATCTTCACCCGCCACACAGCCGCTGCTGCCGTAGCCGCGCAGATCGGTGGCAACGACCGTGAAATCGGGAGCCAGCAACGGCGCCACGAAACGCCACATCAGATGTGTCTGGGGTATCCCATGCAATAGGAGCACCGCGGGCCCATCACCAGCCCGAACGCCGTGGATCGTCGCGCCCGAGGTCTCGCAGTCAAATCTGTTGAATCCGGCGAACATAGAACCTCCCGGCGGTGGACGAAGCCGCTAAGAGAGGTAGACGTGGCGTCCTGCACGCCAGGTAGTCCCTCGAACTCTACTTGCCACTAGCACTAGCGCCGAGGCCCCACCGTCCCCGCGCCAACAACCTCATGCCCCGCAACGTCTAGCACTCCACAACGTTGAGGGCCAGCCCGCCCTGCGACGTCTCCTTGTACTTGTCCTTCATGTCGGCCCCCGTGTCACGCATCGTCTTGATCGCGGTGTCGAGGCTGACGTGATGAGTTCCGTCGCCGTGCAACGCCATTCGAGCCGCCGTGATCGCCTTGACCGACGCGACGGCATTGCGCTCGATGCACGGAATCTGCACGAGACCGCCGACCGGGTCACACGTGAGCCCGAGGTTGTGCTCGATGCCGATCTCGGCGGCGTTCTCCACCTGCGCCGGCGTTGCGCCCATCACTGCGGCAAGCCCGGCGGCCGCCATCGAGCACGCGGACCCGACCTCACCCTGGCAGCCCACCTCGGCGCCGGAGATCGATGCGTTGGCCTTGAACAGCTGACCGATCGCGGCTGCCGTCAGCAGGAACTCGACGATGCCATCGTCGGTCGCGCCGGGGACGAACCGCGAGTAATAGTGCAGCACGGCGGGAATGACGCCCGCGGCGCCGTTCGTCGGCGCCCTCACCACCCGACCCCCGCTGGCGTTAACCTCGTTTACCGCGAGCGCGTAAACCGTCAGCCAGTCCATCGCATACAGAGGATCG
>JAOPVX010000376.1 GCA_025965975.1 Mycobacterium sp.
CGCCGTTGTCGCGGCTCATGTGTCCGCCGTGCTGGCGCACTCCATCGTGCTCAGTGACGGCATGCTTCGCAGAATGACGTTCCACATTGGTCGACGTGAACGATCGAAGAGCTAGTCGTTCCAGACCCAGCGCCCAGACGTCGTCATCGACGCGATCCGCGGCGTGACTCGATAGGTCCCTTTCGGCCAAGTCTGTACGCCGAGTCTGGCCACACGATGCGCCAGCCGCCGTCACCCACGTTGGACCGCAGGCGCCCCGACCCCTCGGTCTCCGGGCGGGGGAGCGGGAGCATTGGCCCCGCCCGGCGATGGACACCACGCAAACCGCCATATTCTTTGCGACATTGATTGATTCATCTGATGAATCAACAGCGACAGATGTACATACACAGTATCTGCGCGAAACTCTCTGAGTCAGTGGGCCTGACGCAGCGCCGGAAATTATCGGCAGTTGTCCGGTCACTGAACTATGTTGCTACACAACGTGATAGGCCATATGCGCATTCTACTGGTAAAGCCGCATATTCGATTCCGTCGTATTCACGGGTCTGTGGCGTCGATGGTCGGGGGAGCGGGGCGGCGGCTGATTGCGAACCCCGCGAGGGCACCTGCGCGTCTGCGGCACCGGGCGGGTGTCGCTGCCTATTGGTTTGCTGAGCCGGATGGTGGTGGCTTTGCTTAGGTCTTGTAGTGCAACGTTGAGTCAACGTGGCCGATCCCGGCGGGAACCAAACGATCCCGAACCGAGCCCCTCACGTAGCGGGGTACTCGGCGAGGACTGAACCGCGTCGAACTGCCCGGCTTACCCCAGGCGCTTGATGCCATTAGCCCGCAAGGTGATCTCCAAGTGAGCTGGATGCACCCTCGCTGACGGCCATCAAATTTCCAATCTCTGTAGGGCCCTGCGAAAGTCGTTGTTTGGGTAGGCCTCCGACAAGACGGAGGCCACCTCCTGCAGCGCCGTCTTGCCGCTGACGGCCTTCTTGCGTCCGCCGTAGAGTACTGCCACGGTCCGGTGTCCGACTCTGGGCGGCCACGCAGTGCACTAGCACCCCGTGTCCCTCGTTGCGGAGTTGCTCGATGAGCCGCACGGTGTCGGTCGGCACCAACTCCAGATTGGGGTTTGCGTCCGGTCCGTCGATCAGGCGTACATCGACCTGTTCAACGCCCACCGGTAAATCACCGTCGTCTACCCGACACAGCGAAACCACGGCGTCAACACCAGGCGGAAGTGCTCGCAGAGTCGCGATGTTGCCCAACCACACGCGTCGTCACGTCGGTGCTGGACCCGGCTAATCAGACCGGCGTCGTAGCTGAACGGCTCGTCCGCGCCAACAATTGACGTGGCCAGCGCCACCAGGCCGCGGATGTCGTTGGGGCAAGCGGCGATTTGGCGACGTGGCGCGAACACCCGGACCGCACCGAGAATGTCGTGCCGCGACTGTGCGCGCGTGAGAGGGCCGGGGAGGCTTCGCCCACCGGGGTAACGTCTCGCTTATCTTGCTTGGACGCCGGGCGCAGAATTCCCGCATACGCAAACCTCCCCACGCCACTAGGCGTGGCGCGGGAAGATATGTGCAACCGGATTAGGTGTGTGCCGATGGGCTAGGCAGCGCACCCGGTACCGGACTCGAGTTCGATGTGCCAGGCGCCGAGGCCCCCGGCACGTTCGACGTCCAGATCAGAATGTCTTGCAGTCCGTCGTTGTAGACGACGCCATTCGGCGGCGCGCCGGTCACGTCGAAGTACAGGGTGCCGCTCGATTCGCTGCCTTGAGGGATAGGCGCCGGGTTAAGGCCATTCGGGACCTGAGCCTTGTCGATCAGTTGGTAGATCTGACCGTTGGGCCCGCGGGCGCTGAAGTCCTTAACCATAGGAGTAACGACTCCGCCGTCCGACCTGGCGGCGATGTCTGCCTGGTAGAGCGTTCCTTTAGGAGTGTAACCGGGAATCGATAAGCTGCTGGGCTGCAGGTTGCTCACCGTGAAGGCGGTAACCATTGGCCCGTCGATCAGCGATTCGCTGGTACCGAATCCCTGGATGGTTGGCGCTGCGGCGGAGGCAGTTGCTGTGGCGAAAACGCTTACCGCAGCTATTCCCGCCGCACCAATAACCGTCTTGACAGTGGTCGTTGCGAATTTCACGCTCACTCCTTCGTCTTCTCCGAGTCGTTCGAGCGATTACCCAATGTTGGGGCCAAACCGCACCTGATGGCATAGCCCAGCGACGGCTACCTCAAACGTGACCGCATCGCGAAATGCCATGTCCGGCCTGGCTACCTGCGCACATGGCGCGATATCATTTTGCGCCGCAGCATGGTTCGAACAACTTCTTTAACATTGGCATCACTTGCCACCACTTCGAAAGTTCCCCGTGCCGAGCTCCGCGATGGGGAATGCGGGCCACGCGTGCCAGCCGAGAAGCCATCGCGAAGGCACCAAATACGACAGATCCGCTGCTGGCTCCGCACTATCCGCGATCAAGGGCCAGAATCTGCGCGGCTTTGGCTGGGATATCGATACAGCCCTGTCCACGACGCGAGGCAGGGTCTTCCCGATCGGCAGCTTCGGCCACGCGGGCTTTAGCGGAACCTCGTTGTGGATAGACCCACGTTCGGATACCTACGTCGTTGTCCTGCGAACTCAATCCATGTGCGAGGGAGTCCACCGATGTCAAATCTGCGGGGTGAAGTGGCAACGGCGACGGCCCGGGCGCTGCGTCTTTACTCTTAGTGCGTCAGGGGCCGAGACGATCATCGCTCAAAGTGCTGATAGTCGATGGGAGTTCGCCAATCACCGCCCCAGCGCCAGCCACGATCGGTGAAGGCACGCACGATCGGGTCGCCGCCGTGAAGGAGTCCGGGATCGGCGGTTGCGGTCGAGGTATGGCCCCGCGTTCTTGGGCTGGACAGCGCCCGTTCCATCGATCTCGGGGTTGAGCAGCGCGTTGAGGTCGATGGCATTACCGAATACGTGTTGAGACCAGCGGCCGGTGCCGGGAATGTCTCGGCAGTTATACGCCGAGGTGTTGTTGTCCTCCATCGACAACTCATCGTCGGCGCCGGATAGTTGTCCGCAGTGCGGATCTTGTCGATCGGATAGCGCAATTGAAGGAGTTGCTCGAAGATCGCGACCACCTCCGCTGCCAGATCTTCGTGCACGATCAGGTCGCCGCGGTGAACCTTGTCGTCGAAGCCGATGTAGTTGACCTCGACTCTGCGCAGCTGCCGCGGGTCAATGGGGCAGCCGGGATGCCAGTTCGGACCGAGTTCGGTGGCGGTGACCGGCTGAATGGTGGCCGCATTGCACAAGAACGGCGCCGGCTACTGCCAGCGTGGCGATCCGCCAAACGCCGACCGACGAGGAGCCCTCACCGCTTGGTCTCATCTGAAAACACTGCTGCACGAGGCGGTTTCGCACGACGTGCCCAGATACGGCCAACGGTACCAATGGGTAGATCTATTCGGCCGCTGTGGCGGAATCGCTGGGCGGAACTGGACCCCGAGCCGTCGTGTCGGACGTCGGTTCGCGGCGCTGGATCCGGAGTGCGGTGGTGGCGGTAGAGAATTCCTCTGTTGGAGGAGCGAGCACTGTCGTCGAATCCTCCTTGAGCCGAATAATTCTCGGCATTCCGGAGGGTTGCGGGCGCCGTACGATCGTCGGTGGCACGGAGGTCGTTGGGGCAGGTGAGGTTGGTTTCGGCGGCTCGGCAGCGGTCGCGACCCGGGCGTCGCGGCCGCGTACCAGATAGCCGGCGACAGGACCGGTGAACAGCATGGCAACCAGCACAGCGAGGCTCAGCGCACAGATCACCACGTCGAATGTGCTGGTGATCTGTTGGGCCAGATTGTTGCCGTAGATCGCATCGGGCGGCGGTTCCGCATAACGCGGGGCGAGCGCGACGCCAATGGCCAGGTTCGCGACCGTGAAGACGAACAGCACCCCGCTGAAGGCCGCGACGACGGTTGGCGGACCTTCACCCCTGCCGAGTTGGCGCTGCAGCCACCACGCAATCAAGCCGGCGATCACATTGAACGCGGTCATCGCAACGCTGTCGAACGGGGCGCGAGGCAGATTCAGCGATAAAGCGATCAGGTAATCGACGACGCGCAGCGCGGCCGCGGCAAACGCCCAGAACGCGATGACTATCAGACATTTATGCGCAGCCGAGCGGTACGCGCCCAACGTTGGCGGTTTGATCAGGAAGACGGCGTAGAGCGTTGTTGGGGCGACGATCGCTGCGGCGGCCGCCCAGAACAGATACCCCTCGTAACCGACGGCGGCCGTCGAGCTGTTCTCAGCGATGCCGTGGAAGGCGTCCACTTCACGGCCGATGGGCAGGACCCACACCAGCGTGCTAGCCAGCGCCGCCGAGGCGCCCAGTGCGGCGGTGGCCAGTCGTGCGGCGGCGGACTTCTCGATCAGCCACCGCGACGCGATGACCAACGCGATCATCGCCTCCGCGCCATAGAGCAACGTGGTGATGATGACAGCGACATCCCGACCGCCCAAGTCGACGTTCGTGACGAACAGGTAGCGCAGCCGCCAGTAGAGGTTGAAGGCAACCGAGAGAGTCGCCAGGGCAATCGACAACGCGCCCAGCAGCCGAGCGACTGCGTACCAACGCCGAAAGCCGCTGTCCTCAATCGTGATACTGGTGATCGGCGGCTGCACGGCCAGCATCGCGCCCCCGATACCGACGATCAGGCCGGGTCCAACACCCGGCGGTACCAACCCCGTTCCGCCGTCTCGAACCGTCCGCACCAGGTGGTACCCGACGAACCCGAGGGCGACGATCAGGTAGGAGATGCAGAGCAGCAACCGGATCCGGCTGGTGCGGCGGACGTCGGGCTGCGGGGCGGTAAGCCGGAACGGGCCGACGTGTGGCGCGAGCGCAGCGGCGAGCGCGAGCAGCGTCACGACGGCGACAAGGCCGAAGAGCAGGCCGTTGCTGCCGGGGACGCCGAGACCGAAGTCGAGGTTCCACGGCAGGAGCAGCGCGAGGACGAGCAGAGCGATTGCGACGCCGTCGCGCACCGTGTTGGTGCGGGCGGGCACGTAGCCGACGCGGGGCGATCGACCGACGGCGGGCGCGGCTGTGGTGGGCACCGCGACGGTCGCGGGCGGGGCGTAACGCGGGTCGCTCACGTGACGATTTCCTCTCTGAGTGACGCCGTGGGGTGTTGCCACCTCAGGGTGCTCACTTTTGCTCGCGTACACAAGCAACGCATGTGGGCCGAGAAGGCTGTGAAATAGTTTTTGAACGTCGTGTTGAGGCAAAGGGTGGATCGGTGGACGTAGTCGTCGGGGTGGCGGTCACCGGACGGGTGGCGCGCCTGGCGATGGTCGGCTCGCCCGCCGCGGGCGGTCAGGTATTCGACCAGTACGCGTTGGACCTGCCCGATGACGCGATGACCGACCTGGCCGACACCATCGTCGGCACCTACCGCGCAGTGGCCGACTCGGGCAATCGGGTGGCTGCGACGCGACTCTGCCTGCCCGACGCATCTGCGGCCGAGACCCTGCGGCGGACGGTGTTGAGCGCGGGAGTGCAGAACATCGAAGTGGTGTCGGAGGCCGAGGCGGCCGCGGCGCTGGCCCGAAGTGTCGGCGCGGACGCCGCGTTGCTGCTGGCCGACGACGACACCGTGTCGCTGACGGTGGTCGGCGAGGACGACGAGTCGGCGTCGGTACTGGCGTCGGTGCCGATCGGCGCGGCGGGCGCGGCCGTCGCGTGCGCTGCGGTGCTGCAGCAGGTCCCCGGCCCGGAGGTCACCCGGATCATGCTGGTCGGGCAGCGCTTGGACCTGGATTCGATTGCGGCAGAGCTGCGTTCGATGGCGCCGGTGGAGGTGCCGCCGGATGCGGGTTACGCGTTCGCTCGGGGTGCGGCGCAGACGGCCGAGGACTCCGGGTTCCCCGCGGGGGCGGCGACGCAGATGGCGCCGGCAGCTGCGGACGCGACGATGATGGCGCAGGCGGCGGCGGACGCAACGCAGATGGCGCAGGCGGCCGCGGACGCGACGCAGATGGCACCGGCGGCCGCGGACGCGACGCAGATGGCGCAGGCGGCGGACCCCGCGGCGGTCGGGCCCCAGCTGGCCTACTCGCAGGAGGAGCCGGACTACTACGAGATGCCCGCGGACTCGATCGACGAGTTCATTCCCGAGCAGGAGGATGAGGCGCCGTACACCGCGGTGATCGCACCGCCGCCGCCACGGACATTGCTGATGGGCAGTGCGCTGGCGTTCGTCGTGGTGAGCTTCGCGACGTTGGCGGTCACGGTGGCGATCGCAGTCCGGCCGGCAGCCGCTGTCGAAGCGCAACCGGCACCGAGCGTTCAGTCGGATACGGTGCCGGGGCGGTATCTGCCGCCGGTGCCGCACGAGCCGGATCCGGTGGCCTTGCCGATCGCGGAGGTGTCGCCGCCGCCTGCTGCTCCTGCCGGGCCGAGCGTGCGGACCGACCGCGGGCCGGTGACCAACAATGTGCCGTCGGCTCCTGCTCCGGAGGCGCCGCAGGTGCCGGTGGTCCCGATTCCACCGGTCGTCATTATTCCGCCGTTGAACCCGTTCCCTCCACCGACGTTCCCGACGATGCCGACGACCGCCACGACGCCGACAACCACCACGACGACAACCACCACGACGCCGACAACCACCACGACGACGCCGACAACCACCACGACGACGGAGCCTTCAACGATTACGTCGTCGCCGTCGTCGATCGTGACGGTTGCGCCGGAAATCCAATCGCCGGCGTCGCAGGCGCCCGCGTCCACGCCCCCGGCCGTGGTGCCGGAGCCTGCACCACTTCCGGCACCTGCGCCGGTAATTGAGAAGCCGGCGCCAGCCCCGGTGATCGAGGCGCCGTCGAGTGGCGGCGGCTCGTCGAGCGGCGGCGGATCCTCAAGCGGCAGTGGGGGGTCCGGTCAGATGCCTGTGACGACGGTGCCGGTGTCGCCCTAATGGGTCCGCCGACGATCCGTTCGCCGTAATCAACGCGCCGCCCTACTACTACATCGACTGGTTTGCAATCGCCGGCCGCAACGGGATCCGCTTCGAGCTCGGCGCCGCTGTGCCGCCGGCTCCCGATGGCGCCGATTATCCGTTCTGCTACCGCTACGCGCTCGCGCCGCGGTCGGGCGCCTTCGCCGACTGGCAGCAGGGGCGAACGCTGGCGTCGTTCGACTGGACCGACCTGGGCGCGTGACCGGCAGCCCAGGCCCGGCCAACCAGCTGCCAGGATGACCGCGAGAACTGCCAACTGCGCTGAGGGCGGGCGGACAGACACCACCACCGCGAATACTCCTGCGCCCCAGCATAATTGATGCAATATGCGGTAATTCATTGGATATCGATGATATCAAATTGGGTCGTATTCCTTGCCGAGGCTGGTCCCTTCTCAGGGGACGCCGTTCCTACTCTGGTGCGGGCGGGGGCGCGAGGCCATCGACGAGCAGGTCGACCAACCGCGCGCCGAATTCATGGTCAACAGGAGCCAGCATTTAAATGCCAGCGCTGGGGCCGGGAGGGAGTCACACCATGTGCTGTCCAGTGTTGGTCGACTCACGCGGAAGGCAGGGGAGTGGATGTTGATGCTCGGACTGGCCACAGGGGTTCGACCTACGCGTAGCTACGTTTGGATCATTCAAGGAGGTCGTCGTTTGGCGGTCGTATCCCGTCGTTGGTGAATGCGGGCAGCAGGTGTGTGAAGGCGGGCAGTAGGTGTGTCGGATCTCCATGCCAGGGCAGTGCTAACAGTTGCCGGATACTGCGTCGTCCGCCGAGGGCGCGTAGCGCGTCGAAATCAGAGACGTCGAGGGCGACTTGACCACGCGCGGTGTGCGGGTCGCCGAGCTGCACGGATCCGATTGTGGGGGTGATCAACCGGAGCGCCGGCAGCCCCGCGTGTCGGATGAATTGATCGCCCACCGTTGTCGAGAAGCCCAGTGCGACCTCGAACGCGAGATCGCCTGTGCGGGAGCCTGGTTCACCTAGTGCACCGCGAATGTCGTGCTCATGGGTGAGAGTATCGAAGACGAGCTGGCATGCGGATGCTTGCAGAGTGAGCATCGCTGTCACGGGGTCGATCATCTGCCCCCACAGGTCGAGTAACTCGTCGATGCTGTGCCCGCCGAGACGATCCACCTGCGCCTGGGTCCAGGAGTCGGCGGCCTTTTCCTCCATGTTGAGTGAAACGATGTCCAGTGCGAGCCCGGCCAGGTGAGCGACCGTCTGGCGGACGTTCCAGGCAGGACAGGCCGGCACTGTCAGTTCGGCGACTTCAGCACGGCCGCGGATCAGTGCGTCGAGACGTCCGTAGACGAGACGGTAGGCCGCCGCCGCGTCGGAGACCGGCAGCGGCCGCGGCGGTCGGTCGCGTCGCGTCTCGAGGTCCTCCCCACCTGCCTGCCTGATCGACCGGTCGTCTTGATTCTGCGACCGCGACGGTCGGCTTGTGCGGGACCGAGGTGATCCCACCGGGAATTCAGCGTTTGCCATCTCATCGACCTCTCATTGGCGAAATTGCAACGTTGTCGAACCCATGACGAGCGACCGTACAACAAAAGTAAGAAAAGTAAGAGCGTCTTAAGGTAACGGTAAGGCTTGTCGATCGGCTGACGGCGGCTTTGACTGCGGATCGGGATGCGAACGACGAGAGGCGAGCGCCATACCGCACCCCGCGGCGCCCGCTAGAGCCCAGGGATTCGCCCAGTCCATCCCAGCGGTTTGAGAATCCCCTCGTTGGGGCAGGCTGAGGCCATGGGAAAGCTCATTCGTCGTTCGACAATCCTGACAGCTGCTCTTGCGCCAATCGCCGCCCTGTCGCTAGTGACCCCGGCAGCCGGCTCGGCGCAACCGCTCGATTGCCAGAACGGGGAGTGGTGGGATCCCGTCGCCGACGTGTGTCAACCGCCGGCGGCGCCGGTGCCGCTGGGCTGCCAGAACGGCGACTGGTGGGATCCGGTCGGCAATGTATGCAGGCCACCGGCGGTGCCGTTCCCGCCGGACTGCGGGGACGGACAGTACTGGAATCCGGTTTCCAACGCCTGTCGGCCACTTGGCCAGGTCTAGTGGGTGATTGACGCCGGCAGGTGACACACTGCCGTTTGGTCACCTACTTCGATCCGCCCGCGATATTCAATCGCGCGGTATTCAGCCGGCCGAGGCTGGTGGAGAGACGGCTGGGGCCCGCCGCAACGATTCCATCTAACTCAGTCGACCGAGTCGTTGACCACCGATCCTTGAATGGACTCGGTGCCAGATGTGGCCGGTTATGGGATGCCAGCTGGGCAGTCCCGCACTTAGCGGTCGCGGCAGTAGCGTCCCGAACCTTTGGCTGGCCTGGCTACGGTTCCATTGTCAGGAGAGGTCGCCTGCGGCAGCTAGGGAACGATTGCAGTCGCTGCTCGCAGTGACACCGGTAGATGTTTGAGTCCGTGCAGTCCAATACTGTCGTTGAAGGTCGGTTCACCGGCCAGAGTTAGCTGGGGG
>JAOPVX010000010.1 GCA_025965975.1 Mycobacterium sp.
GGGCGAGCCCGACCCACCAGTTCGCGTCGGTGCCGAAGTACAGATCCACCGGGTTTCTGCTTGCGCCTTTGTCCCGTTCCCGCACAAGTCCTGGGGCGAAGCCGGCGACGGTAAGGACGACACCGTAAATCGCCAACAGCGCGCCGATGACGTTGCGGATGTCGAACAAATGGGAAAGCTTGCTGGTCATGGTTGCTCCTAACAGCGGTCAATGGAAGGCGACGTTGAGGATGATGGTGAGGGTGAGCGCAACGGCGGCGAGCGGAACCGGCCTGTAGTACCAGGCCTTTCCGGCGCTTTCGGGGTCACCGAAAACTTCCCTCGGTGTCTCCGAGTACACCAATCCCGCCAGTTCGGTCACCGGCTTTGGGGTGGTCACCATGGTGACCGCCACGCTGACGACGATGTCGATGACGAACGCGGCCGAGGCCGCAACGAACGGCATGCCCTGGCCGGGAAGGTTGATCACTCCGACCTCGGAGAGGATGAAAACGAAAACAGCAGAAAGGGTTCCGGCGACCAGACCGGCCCAGCCAGCGGTTGAGGTCATTCGCTTCCAGAACATGCCGAGGATAAACGTGGCGAACAATGGTGCGTTGAAGAAGCCGAACAGCGTCTGCAGATAGTCCATCAGGTTGGAGTAACCGGCGGCGATCAGCGCGGTGAAGATCGCCAGTATCGCCGCGGCGACCGTCGCGATCCGGCCGACCACGATGTAGTAGTGGTCGGGGCGATCCTTTACCACGTAGTCCTGCCAGATGTCGTAGCTGAACACGGTGTTGAACGCAGAGATGTTGGCCGCCATGCCCGCCATGAAGGAGGCCAGCAGACCCGCGACGGCGACACCAAGCAGGCCATTGGGCAGGATGTCGCGGATCATCAACAACATCGCGTCGTTGTACGTGACGTCGCCTTTGCCAGTCGATTTCAAGCGGATCATGTCACCGATCGCGGCGGCGGCGATCATGCCGGGCACGATGATGACAAACGGAATGAACATCTTCGGAAACGCCGCGATGATCGGGGAGCGGCGGGCCGCCGACATTGAATTGGAGGCCATCGCGCGCTGGACTTCGACGAAGTTGGTCGTCCAATACCCAAAGGACAGCACGAACCCGAGACCGAACACGATCCCGATCACCGACCACACCGGGCTGTCGAACCCGCTGAGTGCCTGACCCGGCCACGTGGTCAATTGATCATGCACGGACGCGGTCACCTTCCCACCGGACGTGGTGTCGATCACCTTGTCCTTCAGGCCGTTCCAGCCGCCCACCCTGATGAGCCCGAACACCGTCAGCGGGACCAGCGCCGCGAGGATCACAAAGAACTGGAGCACCTCGTTGTAGATCGCGGCCGAGAGTCCGCCGAGCGTGATGTAGCTGAGCACGACCGCCGCCGCGACGATCAGCGATAGCCAACGCGGCCAGCCGACCAATGCATTGATCACCGTCGCCAGCAGGAACAGGTTGACACCGGCGATGAGGATCTGGGCAAACGCAAAGCTGATCGCATTCACCAGGTGCGCTCCGGGGCCAAAGCGTCGACGCATGAACTCGGGAACGCTGCGCACCTTGGAGCCGTAGTAGAACGGCATCATCACCACGCCGAGGAACAGCATGGCCGGTACGGCGCCGATCCAGTAGTAGTGCATGGTCGAAAGTCCGACCTCGGCACCATTTGCCGACATGCCCATGATCTCGATGGCGCCGAGATTCGCCGAAATGAACGCCAGCCCGGTCACCCATGCGGGCAGCCGACGGCCGGACAGAAAGAAGTCAAGGCTGGTCGAGATTTGGCTTCGGGCGATGAAGCCGATGCCGAGGACGAAGACGAAGTAGATCGCGACGAGTACGTAATCGAGCCAGCCCAGGTTGAGCCGCAGCACGTTCTCTGCCGCCAGTGTGGTGGTCGTGGTCATCAACTCCTTCATCGGGAGCTAGCACATGTTCCAACAGAATCCACCAGAAACTAACAGCATCAGGCCCAAAATTCGGTGAAACAGGTGAAGTCTGTTTGATAATGTGAGTTCTCATGCTCGCAGCTGAACGTCGCCACGCGATCTTGCGGACGTTGAACGCCGGCGGCGCGGTCCGGGTCGCCGACCTGGCCGCCGAACTCGATGTGTCCGAGATGACGGTCCGTCGCGACCTCGATGCGCTGGATGCACAGAACCTGCTGAGCAAGGTGCACGGCGGCGCGGTGACTCGCCACAACCGCGGGGAAGAACCGTGGTCGTCGGTGAAGGCCGGTCAGCAGCGCGCCGAGAAGGCGGCGATCGCCGCGGAGGCGGCCGAAACCGTCGAGGACGGCATGACGATTGCGATCAGCGCGGGCACGACCACTACCGAACTGGCCCGCCGACTGCGCCAGCGGTCATCGATCACCGTGGTGACGAACTCCATCACCGTTTTTGACGTGCTGACCGATCCCGGCGCGGATGCCGCGGACGCGCCGCAGGTGTATCTGTCCGGCGGTGTCCGCACCCCGTCGGATGCGCTTGTCGGACCGATCGCCGACGCTGCGATCTCATCGTTCCGGGTGGACGCGACGTATCTCGGCGTGCACGGCTTCGATCCGCGCGCCGGCCTGACCACACCCAATATCGCCGAGGCGCAGACGAATCGGACACTGATCGGGATCGGAGCGCAGTTGACCGTGCTCGCCGATCACACGAAGTACCGCGAAGTGGGGACCAATGTGTTCGCTCCGATGCGCATGGTGGACAACCTGATCGTCGACGACGGTCTTGCCGTCGGTGACCGCGGCATCGTCGAGGAGCATGTCGGACGCCTGACCATCGCCGTGCCGATGCGACAACCATGAACGGCCCCGCGACCCGGTGGACGCTGGCCGACGGCCGCGACCTGTTGTTGTTCGCGCTGCCAGGGCACACGCCGGCGCCGGTACCCGACCGGCGGCCGCTGCCTGAGCGGGGAAACCAGCAGTCGCGGGTGCGATTGGACCGCCAGACCGGCCAGTGGGTGATCATCGCGGCGCTGCGCCAGGACCGCACCTACAAACCGCCGCAGGACCGATGCCCGCTGTGTCCAGGGCCGTCCGGGCTGACCAGTGAGATCCCCGCTCCCGATTACGACGTCGCGGTCTTCGAGAACCGATTTCCCAGCCTGTCCGCTGCGGTCAGCGCGCCGTTTGACCTGCCCACCGTCAATGGCGCCCTTTTCCTGTCCGCGCCAGGCCACGGCCGGTGCGAGGTGATCTGCTTCTCCAGCGACCACACCGGGTCGTTCAGCCAGCTCGAACTGCCGCACGCGCGCCTCGTCGTCGACGCATGGCGCCACCGCACCGCCGATCTGATGGCGCGTCCTGGCATCGCGCAGGTGTTCTGCTTCGAAAACCGCGGCGAGGAGATCGGCGTGACGTTGACGCATCCGCACGGCCAGATCTACGGCTATCCGTATCTGCCCCCGCGCGCGGCGCTGATGCTGCGTGAGGCGCGCGCCCATGCCGACCGCACAGGCGGCAATCTGTTCACGGACATCCTCGCCAACGAGGTGGCCGACGGCAGTCGCGTGATCGCCCGGACCAAGTTGTTCACCGCATTCGTTCCGTTCGCGGCGCGGTGGCCGGTCGAGGTGCACATCTATCCAAACCGGTTCGTGCACAACCTCGTTGACCTCCGCGACGCGGAACTCGACGGTTTCGCGCAGATCTACCTCGATGTGCTCGGCCGGTTTGACCGAATGTATCCGACTGCGCTGCCCTACATCTCGGCGTTGCACCAATACGCCAACACCGGCGAACAGCGCGAAGGCTACTTCCACGTCGAGTTGATGTCTGTGCGGCGCAGCGCGAGCAAGCTGAAGTTCTTGGCCGGATCCGAATCGGCGATGGACGCGTTCATCAGCGACGTCACCCCGGAAAGCGTGGCGCAGCGGTTGCGGGAGCTGCGATGACGGCGATCAGATACGCGGCGCCGGGCCGGATCAACCTGATCGGCGAGCACACCGACTACAACCTCGGTTTCGCGCTGCCGATCGCACTGCCCGAACGCACGGTGGTGACCTATGTGCCCGACGACAGTGCCGAGGTCGCGGTGCGCAGCGACCGGGAGGGCGGCTACGTTCGGATCCCGCTCGACACCGCTCCCGGCGACGTGGCGGGCTGGGCCGGGTATGTGGCCGGGGTGATGTGGGCGCTCTGCGCGGCGGGTCAGCGCATCCGGGGTGGGACGATGTCCATCGCGAGCGACGTCGAGATGGGTTCTGGGGTGGCATCTTCGGCGGCGCTGGAGTGCGCGGTTCTCGGCGCGCTCACGAGCGCCACGGGCCAGCGCGTCGATCGGATCGAGCTGGCGCGCATCGCGCAGCGGGCCGAGAACGACTATGTCGGTGCGCCCACCGGGTTGATGGACCAACTCGCCGCCCTGTGCGGACAGCCGCGCAAGGCGTTGATGATCGACTTTCAGGAGCTGACCGTGCGGGCGGTGGGGTTCGACCCGGACGCCTCCGATGTCGCCTTGCTGCTGATCAATTCGCGTGCCCCGCACCAACATGCGGGCGGGGAGTACGCGTCGCGCCGGGCGGCGTGTGAACGCGCGGCGGTCGACCTGGGGGTGTCGTCACTGCGGGAGGTGCAGAACCGCGGCGTGGAGGTGCTCGCCGCGGTGGCCGATCCGGTCGATGCGCGTAGGGCCCGCCACATCCTCACCGACAATCAGCGGGTCCTCGATGTCGTCGCAGTGCTGGAGAAGTCCGACTTCACCGCAGTCGGAGCGCTCTTCAACGCATCGCAGGCGTCCATGCGTGACGACTTCGAGATCACCACCGACCACATCGATATGATCGCCGACACCGCCGTGCTGGCGGGCGCACTCGGCGCACGGATGACCGGCGGTGGCTTCGGCGGATGCGTGATCGCATTGGCGCCGGTCGAGAAGGCCGACCACATCGCCGAGCAGGTACGCAAAGCCGTCGGTAATGCCGGCTATCATCCGCCAACGATCACTCGCACGCGGGCCGGCCAGGGTGCCGCACTACTGCGGTAGCGGGGCTTCCGACAGCGCGGCCCACATCAAGCCGGCCGCCTCGCGCGTGCGGTCGTCCGGCGTGATCGGCGTTCCGGTGTCGGGCTGTTCGGCAGGGGCGCCGCTGACGTGCTCGACAAGCGCTACCGCCAACTCCCGCAGCTTGACGTTGAACTCCTGGCTGGCGCGGCGCAGGATTGCCCATGCGCGTTCCGCGTCGCAGCGGACCAGGCCCATCAGCGCACCCTTGGCCTGTTCGATGGCGCCGCGCGACTGTAGGACCGTGATGATGTCCGCGATGGCCGAGGCGTTCTCCGCCGCGGTGGTGATCAGCGCCGCAGAGACAAGCTGTTCGTAGTTGATCAGGCTGGCCACCGTCGATGCGCTGGCCGGTTGGCTGAGCGTGCAGCAGACGACGACGGTCGCCTCGTCGGCCCAGACACCGGGCACGGCCGCGGCACCATGGACCTGTTCCCAGCTCGACTCGTGTTGCCGTGCGCGGTCGCGCATGGCCGCCAACGTCAGCTCGGGCCACCGGTCGTCGGTCCACAGGTCGAGGCTCAGCACCGGCACCTGATAGGCAAGCGCATCGGGAAGAGGACCACCGATGCCCGACAGTTGGGCATCGACGAAATCAGAGCCAACGCCAAGCGCGGCGATTACCGATGGCCCTTCGTCATGGCGCTTGTCGTGGACGGTGATCGCCAGGCCGAGCGCATTGAGCAGATCCGACTGCATGCGCTCGAGGATGCGGTGCATCAGCGCCATCAGCTGCGGGTGTTGGCGTGGCTGGAAGTGCGGCGGAGACATGATCAGGCGCGGGTCGTGACCGTCGCGACGCGGTCGAGGCCGGAGATGCTCAAAAGCGTCATGATCGGCCCCGTCGCGGGCACGATCAGCCCGAGTTTCGTCGTAGCGGCGACGGCGAACAACGCGCGCACGGCGGCGCTGTCGCAATAGGACACGTCCGACAGGTCGACCGTGATGGCGTCGCTGTCGTCGGCCGCTCGGTTCAGTACGTCCTGGAACTCGTTGACGTTGGCCAGATCGATGTCGCCGGTCGCTGTGACAACCGGCGGCTGCTCGGCCTCCGCAGCGGAGAGCCCGAACTGGCTATTGGTCATGGATGCAGCTCCTTGCGCATTTCCACCGTGGTCCCCTGCAGGGATGGCGTGATCGTGACCTGGTCGACGAGGGCGCTCATCAACCTGCTGCCGTGTCCGCGTCGGCCATGCGCACTTCGCGGCGACGCATGCCAGCGTCCGTTGTCCCTGACCGTCAGCGCAAGACCGGTGTCGGTCGCCCGGGCCGTGACCTCGAGTTCGACGTTACCCGTGGCGCCATGGACGGCATGCTCAACGGCGTTGGAGGCGGCCTCTCCTACGGCGAGCAGGACATCGGCGGCGGTGCAGGGATTGACCGCGGCGGTCGGCAGCCAGGTGCGCAGGTGCGCACGGATGACGGCAAGGCTGGCTGGTATCGCGGGTAGCCGGATCCGCAACGGGGCAGGTCCGCCCGCGTCGGCGCCGGGAACCCGTGACACCAGCACCTCCGGTTGTCTAGCAGCGGCGACGCCGCCTGAATGTATGCGAAACCCCCCGCATCGCCTGCCTCTGCTCGACAGCCGCAATGTGCCGTTGTTGTCATATCACGCGGACGTGCGGGCCGTCCGACACACGGTCTTTTCCGAATACGAACCGCATACCGACGGTGGTGCCTTCTGCCGTTCCTTCGAGCTCGACATGGTTGCTCAGCGCCCGCATCAGCAGCAGCCCCCTGCCGCGCGTACCGGGGTCGGCCGGTGGTGTCTTCCACGAACCCGAGTCGGCGATCTTGACCGCAACCTGGCGGTCGTCGAGTGTCGCCTCGATGTGCATCGTCCCGGGATCTTGCCCGCGATACCCGTGCTCGACACTGTTGCTGCACGCCTCGTTGACCACCAACACGATGTCTGCGACGAGCGAATCGGGCACACCCGCGCTCCGAAGCCACTCGGCGAGCTCATGTCGGACGTCGGCCAACCGCGCCGGGATCGCCTCGTTCTCGATGAGAAGCGCGCAACCTGGATGTCGGTAAAGCACGATCGCGACATCGTCGTCGTATCCGACCTTGGGGGCCAGCTTGTCGAGCATCGCGTCGGCAACCGCGTCGATGGGCAACTCGATGGTCTGCGCCATCACCTCGACGACGCGCGCGATTCCCGCATCGATCGGTTCGGCACGCCGCTCGACGAGCCCGTCGGTGTAGAGCAACAGGGTCGATCCGGTCGACAGTGCCGCGGCGGCCTGCGGTCGGGGATCGTCTCGGTTCACCGCGAGCGGCACCGAGCGCGCATCGGTCAACAATCGCGGCCGCGACCCCGGCGTGGCGAGCACAGCGGGGACGTGTCCGGCGCTGCTGTAGGACAGCATCTGGGACCGGGTGTCGAGGATGGCGACAAATACCGTGGTGCAGAACGCATCTGGAATGAAGGCCGCCACCGCATCGAGCTGTTCGAGCAGGGTCGCAGGCGATGCCCCGGTGAGCAGCAGCGCGCGGGCCGAACTGCGGAGCTGACCCATCACCGCCGCAGCGGACAGCCCGCGACCGACACAGTCGCCGACGATGATGCCGATGCGGTCGTCGCCGACGGGCAGCACGTCATACCAGTCACCACCGATTTCCAGTGGCGACACCGCGGGCTCGTACCGCACGGCGAAGCCCGCCGGCAATTCGGTCGGCGCAAGCATCGAACGCTGCAGCGTCAACGACGTGTCACGGGCGAGCTCGAACTGGCGAACATGCTGCATCGCGAGGCTGAGGTGTCCGACGAGGGCGGTGACGAGCGCCCTGTCCTCCGCGCTGACCCTGCGGGGCTCTGCGAACTCGAGCCACAGAGTGATGTCGCGCAACAGCGTGGCCACGATGCCGGGTGAGGAGTCGGGGTCGGCGGCCCATCCAATGGGTTCGACCGACAGCGGCAGCAGGGCGCGGGCGTCCTCGAGGGACTGTCGCAGCTGCAGTTCGAGATCGTGCCATTGCACTGCCTGCGACGTTCCCGCCAGGTGGACGCTCGGGTCGTGCTCGGCGTTCGGCCACATGATCGCCGCGACGCGCCGCACCCCAAGCGTGGTGCGGCACTCGTCGAGCGCACTCGACAGCACCTCGCCGACGCTCTTGGCCACGGTCACAGCCGTGGCGAGGCGGGCGACCGCCCGCTCCCGTTCTGCCGCCGCCCGCGCGGCGGTGATATCGCGAATCGTTCCGACGTAGGTGTCCTCGTCGGCGCTGGGCGACGTGACGGCGTTGACGCTCATCGCCACCCAGACCAGGTGGCCGTCTCGGTGCCGGATCGGCGCCTCCTCCAGCGTGCCCTGCGCGAGCAGCCAGGCCAATCGCTCATTCGACGCCCCATCGCCGGTCATCCACGGGAGCGGCCACGCGTAGGGCAGACCGTCGGGACCGTAGCCGGTGATGTCGGCGAACGCATCATTGATCTCGATCACCGCCCCGGTGCGGTCCGCGACAAAGAACCCCTCCTGCAGCGAATTCACCAGCGCGGTGCGGAACTCGTCCCGGTGGGCGAGATCGTCGGCGCGGGCCCGCTGTTGTTCGTATCGCTTTGTGCCGTCGAGGAATCCGCGCGTCACCACGTCAAGGGCCGCCAGCGTCTGCAGCAGAAACTGCAGCGCGGCCGCGGTATCGATGCCGGAGTCCGGCCCGTCGACCAGCCGGGAGTGGTTCTCGACGATCTCCAATATGCTGATCTGTTCCTGCAGGGCCCGGCGTCCGAGCTCATGACCGACGGCCAGGGTGTCCTCGCCCTTGGCCGCCAGGTAGGCGCGCAGCGAGGCAGCGTACTTGGCGTGGAAATCCGCGGCACCGGTCATGACGAGACGCCCCGATGACGCGCAGCGAGCACCAGTGCGTCATCGGATTCCTTGCTGTGGGCGGCCACAATGTGCTCGGCGATCACGGTGGCCGATGCCGCGAAATCCAGCGTATCCAGGTAGCCGTCGGAGATGCCGTCGCTGGTGATCACGACCAGGTCACCGTGGCTAATCGAAACCTCTTGGGGTGCAGTGCCGTCCGGTATCCGGAAACCGATGATACCGCCGGCCAGCCGCACCGAAGATCGGACCTCGGCGCCGCCGGGTCGTTTGGCGATCAGGTTGGCCGTGACGTTGCCAACGCCGATCCAACTGAGCATGTCCGTGTCGAAGTTGATGCGGGCCAAAGTGATTGCCGCGCCCCTGGTCTCGGTGAGCGCGCGATGACACAGCTGCATCAGGTCGGCGAGTGGTTCGGTAGGCGCGCCGTCGACCACCTCCACTGCACATGCTGCCGCGGTGGCCGCATGCGAACCGTGGCCAAGCCCGTCCACCACACCGAACAACGCGCCGTTCGTCCCAGAGTCGATTGCGATCGAACGGTCACCGGACACCACCTCGCCCGGTCGCGGGCGACCGGCCGCCGCCCACTCGATCGGCCCGAGCCAGCCGTGCTCATCCATCCGGCGGAATCCATTTCCACATCTCGACGACCGTGCCCTTACCGGGCGCCGAGTCTACGATCAACCGATCCATCAGCCGCCGCGCGCCCGGGAGCCCGAGGCCCAGCCCGCGGCCGGTGGAATAGCCGTCTTCGAGCGCGCGCTCGATGTCGGCGATGCCGGGGCCGTCGTCCTCCGCGCGCACCACCAACGCCTGTCGGCCGTCGCGGTACTGGACTCCCACTGAAACCTCGCCCCTCCCGGCGTAACTGGTGATGTTGCGGGCGATTTCGGAGATCGCAGTAGCGATCATCGTGACATCGGTCAACGAGAAGCCGAGCTGACGGGCAAGTTCGTGCCCGGCCTGGCGGGCGGTGACGATGTCGTCGGAGTTGTTGACGTCGACCACGAAGTCAGCCACCACCGCCGCGCCCATTCGCCAGCTTCTTCGATTCGAGCTGCCGATTCAGCAGCGCAAGGCCTTCTTCCAAGTCCAGCGCTGTGTGCATGTCGTCGAACGCCAGGCCCAGCTGGACCATCGCGAAGGCCACCTCGGGCTGCAGGCCAACGATCACGGTGTCCGCGCCGCGCAACCGCGTCATGTGCGCGATGGTGCGTATCGACCGGGCGGCGAACGAATCCATCACGTCGATCGCGGTGACGTCCACGATGATCCCGTGCGCGCGGTAGCGGCTGACCCGCTCCATCAGATCGTGGCGCAACCGCTCGGCGTCGGAGTCCGTGAGCGCGGCCTGCACCGAGGCGATGAGGATCGTGCCCTGTTTCAGGATGGGTACTGGCATGAGAAGGCCGCGACAGCGGTGGTCAGCCGTTGAGTTCGCCGGTGCGGGTCACTTCGTAGCCCAGCAACCGCTCAGCCTCCTCGATGCCGCCCTGCAGGTCGCCGACCGCATTCATCTTGGACAGGTCAAGGCCGATCGTCACAAGGGTCAACGCGATGTCCGAGGAAAGGCCGGTGATGATCACGCTCGCACCCATCAGGCCCGAGGCGTCGACCGTCTGCACCAGATGGTTGGCCACCGTTGAGTCGATGGTGGGTACCCCGGTGATGTCGATGACCACGACCTTTGCGCGGTTGGCGCGGATCGCACGCAACAGCTGCTCGGTGACCTGCCGGGCCCGCTGGCTGTCAAGCACGCCGATGATCGGCAGGATCAAGAGCTGCTCGCGCACCTGCAGCACCGGCGTGGACAGCTCGCGGATGGCCTCCTGCTGCTGGCGAATGATGCGTTCGCGTTCCTGCACGAAGCTGACGCCCACGGTGTTGGCGATGCGGTTGGCGGCGGGCTCGTAGGCGTCGAGCACCCGGTTCAGCAGGTCGAAGTCGGTCTGATACTTCTCGAACAGCGACCGCGCGAGCACGTCGCGCAGCAGCAGCACGATGCCGAGGACCTCGTCGGTCTCCACGCCACGGGGGATGATGCGTTCCGACAGGTCACGCGCATAGGCCTGCAGCGCCTCGACGCTGCCGGTCTCGAGCACCTCGACGTAGTTGTCGTACACCGCGGTCGCCTCGGAGAACAACTCGTCGGGGGTCATCGCCGTCAGCAGTTCCGCCTCGGTGATCCGGCGGGCCCACTCCTCCCGCAGAGCGGTTCGATTCTGTCGCAGGTGCTTGACGAGTTGGGGCAGTAGACCTTCGCCCGAAGTCTCGGTGCTCGCGAAATCCGTCGACGATTCGGACATTCGGCCTCCCAACTCCACTCGTGCGAGCGTGTTAGTGCACGAGTCCTGTGCCGACACTAGCGCCAGCTGCGGGCGCGGAAGCGTCGAAGTTACCAATCTCCAACCGCGATCGACGGCTAGGCTCGGCGCATGCCCCCCAGGGCGCGAGACGGAGGACGACCGTTGTCAGGCACGGATGCGATCAACACCGCGCTCGCCTACCAGAACGGGATCGCGGTGCTGAAGGTCGCTGGCGACATCGATCTGGCCACCGTCCCTGCGCTGGAAGCTGCTATCGAGGAAGCGCTGATACCCAAGCCGACGGGACTGGTCATCGACCTGTCCGAGGTCGGGTTCCTTGCCTCGGCGGGACTTCAGGCCCTGGTGGCGACACACAACAACGTCAGCCCGTCCGCGCATTTTGCGGTCGTCGCGAACAGTGCGGCGACGAGTCGGCCGATACAGCTGACCGGCCTCGACCAGATCTTCGCGCTGTACCCGACGCTGGGCGAGGCGCTGACCGCCGTTGAGGCGAGCTCGAAGTAGCTTGTCCGACAGCTGGTTCCGCAGATCCGGTCATGGCACCATCCACGACAGCAGAGACGACGACTGCAGGACCGACAGCACGCACAGCAGTGCAAGGAGCACCACACTCCACACGACGACGCGGCGGAAGATGTCGCCTTCCTTGCCGTTCATGCCGACCGCGGCCGCCGCGATGGCCAGGTTCTGCGGCGAGATCATCTTGCCGAGCACGCCGCCCGAACTGTTCGACGCGGCCATCAGCACATCGGACAGCCCGGCCTGATTGGCCGCGGTCACCTGAAGGGCGCCGAACAGAGAGTTCGACGACGTGTCCGAACCGGTGACGGCGACGCCGAGCCAGCCGAGCACCGGCGAAAGCAGCGCGAACGCCCCGCCGGCGCCGGCCATCCACGTGCCGAGGGTGATCGTTTGGCCCGAGAGGTTCATCACGAACGCCAGCGCCAGCACCGCCATCACGGTGACGATCGCGAACCGCAGCTGAAACAGTGTGGCGCCGTACGCCTTGAGCGCGCGGGGCACGGACAACTTGAGCACGATCATCGTCAGCACGCCGGCGACCAGCATTTGGGTGCCGGGGGTGGTGAGCAGGTTGAGCGTGAACTCGGTGAGCGACACCGGCTTCCCCTTGGGGCTGACGATGTGCAGCCCCGGCCAATGGACCTTGAAACTCGCCCTGTCGAGCAGATTCTTGACCACGGTGAGCTGACAGATCACGAAGACCACGATGATGATCGCGTAAGGGGCGTACGCGCGTGCGACCTCCGCCCGGTCGTCGAGATTGGCCTGCGAGGTGTTTAAGCGCTGCGCGAATTCCGGAGGTGGCTCGTCGGCGCCGCCCGCGATGACCGCGGGCGCCTGCTCCTGGCTCGGACGCCTGACGCGAATCAGCGCGACCACCGCGGCCGCCGACAGCAGTGATGCGACCACGTCGGCCAGCGGCACCGAGGCGAAGTTGGACGTCGCGTACTGCCCGACCGCGAAGACGAAGCCGCAGACCAGCGCCACCGGCCAGGTTTCCCGGACGCCGCGCCAACCGTCGACGATCGCGACCAGCGCCAGCGGCACCAACAGCGCAAGGATCGGGGTCTGCCGGCCCACCATCGCGCCGAGGGTGTCGCTCGGCAGCCCGGTCACCTTGCCAAGCGTCAGGATCGGGGTGGCCATCGCGCCGAACGCGACGGGCGCGGTGTTGGCGGTGAGCGCCAGCACCGCGGCCTTCAGCGGCCGGAACCCGAGCGCCATCAGCATCACCGACGTCACCGCAACCGGCGTGCCGAACCCGGCCAGCGCCTCGATCAGCGCGCCGAACGAGAACGCGATGATGATCGCCTGTACCCGCTGGTCGTCGCTGACCCTGGCGAACGAGCGCCGCAACACGTCGAAATGCCCTGTCTCGACAGTCATTTGATAGACCCAGATCGCGTTGATCACGATCCACAGGATCGGGAAGAACCCGAAGGCGGCGCCTTCCGTCCCTGCGAGCAAAGCCTGACCAACGGGCATCCCGTACACCAGGATCGCGAGCACCACCGCAAGAACCAGCGACACCAGCGACGCCACCCACGCGGTCACCCGCAACACACCAAGCATCACGAACAGCACCACCAGCGGCAGCGCAGCGACCAACGAGCTCAACGCCAGGGAATGCGCTACCGGATCGAGAATCTGTTTGTACACGGCGACCACCTAGCGGGCACGGCAATACGAGCGACGACGGCCGGGTAGCCCGTCGCTGCCCGGTTCAACCCTCGGCGGAGCGGCGGCTGCACAATCTCTGTGCGGCAGCTAAAACATTGGATTAAAGTTCCGTTCGCCAGACTGATCTTCAAATCACCTGGCACAGGTCTCCGAAGATAGGACGAAATCATGGGTCGTAGGGCTCGCCGTGTCGCGGCGCTTGCTGGTGGTGCTGCGATTGTGACGATGGTGGGCTTGACCGCCTCGTGCGCCAAGGAACAACAGAAGGCGCCGGAGACATCGACCACCACGTCCACCACCACGACGACCACATCGCCGGCCACATCGACGGCCACGCCGCCGGTCGCGCCGACGGAGAAGTCGATCAACCCGACCGGCGGCAACCTGTTCACGCCCCCCGTGAAGGCGCCACCGGCGCCGACGGCCATCCCTGGCGATCACTAGCACCTCCTCAGGCCAGCTCGGACGTACGCTGGCGATCGTGGTAACCCGGCGCGTCGGCGCGTTGGCGCTCATCGCCGCAGGGGTGTTCGTGCTCGTCTCTGACCTGCGTCCCTCGGTGTCCGGCGATGCGGGCCTGATCGCAGGGCCCTACGCGTACCTGCTCGCCAGCTCGACCGACCTCGGGCCCTCGCACAGGGCCGATGCCCAACTGACCGCCGCCCTGCGCGACTCGGTGCGGCCCGGTGCTCTGTTCGGTTGGGCCGGCGACAACGGCTTGGCGGTGCGCTGGCGACCGGGCACCCGGTGGGCCGTCGTAGAGGGCGCAGCGGAGAACGTGGCGAAGGCATTCGATGTCGAGGTACACGACTACCGCGGCCAGCGCGGGCAGGTGTTCTACGCCTCGCCGCAGCAGCCGTCGATCCCCGAGCCGCTACGCAACGAGGTAACCGAGTTCGGCAGGATCCTGGGCTACACGCCGCACCACACGTCGCGGCCGTCGATCCTGCCCCTGGATGTGCCGGACAGGGGACTGACCCCCGGCGGCCTGTTGACCACCTACAACGCCAACCGGCTTGCCGCAGACGGCTACACAGGCAAGGGCACCACGATCGTCTTCTTCGCGTTCGACGGCTTCGAGCAGGCCGACCTCGACACCTTTGCCACCACCTACGGGCTGGCGAAGTTCACCCCGACGGTGGTCGGCGGGCAGCCGGGCAAGGCGCGCGGTGAGACGACGATGGACCTCGAGGTCGCCCACGCCGTCGCGCCCGATGCGCAGAAGGTCGTCGTGAACGCCCGTTCCACCGTGGAAAGCGACGGCGGCTACGAGAAGATCGGGCAGATGCTCGAGAACGCCGACCGGCAGTTCCCTTCAGCGGTGTGGAGCTTCTCGATCGGCTGGGGTTGCGACAAGCTGACCACCGCGGCCGATCTGGTGCCGGTGCGCTCGGCACTGGCGACCGCGCAGTCGCGCGGCACGACGGCGTTCAACGCCAGCGGCGACCTCGCGGGTCTTGAGTGCAAGGGCGGTGAGGACTGGTCGTCGCCGCCGGGCGCCAACGATGTCGGGCTTGACTCGGTGGCGTCGCTGCCGGAGATGGTCGACGTCGGCGGCACCACCCTGTCGACCGACGCCAACGGCGTGTGGCAGGCCGAGCAGGCATGGTTCGACGTGCCGCTGTCGCAGGGCACCGGCGGCGGGGTGTCGTCGCTGTTCGATCGCCCGGAATGGCAACGTGAGGTGTTGCCCGATCAGAACCCAACGCGCCGGCTGACGCCCGATGTCGCGGCGGTCGCCGACCCGTTCACCGGCGTGCGGATCGTGTTCGACCAGCAGCAACTCGTCGGCGGCGGCACGTCGCAGTCCGCGCCCGTCTGGGCCGGCTTGGCCGCGGTGATGAATCAGTACCTGCTCGCCAACGGCGGCCACGCCCTCGGCGACCTCAACCCGCTGCTGTATCGCATCGCCGCCGGTGCGCCGCTGCCCGGCTTCCGCGACATCACCCTCGGCGGGAACGCCGTCGACACCGCCGGTCCGGGCTACGACCTGGTCACCGGGCTCGGTACACCCGACATCGACAACCTGGTGCGCAATCTGCTCATCCTCCAGAAGGCAACGCGATGAGCACGAACGACGAGCAAGTCCCCACCGCGGAATGCCGGGTGTGTCAAACGGACGTCCCTGCGGGCGAGTACTGCGGGCTGTGCGGCTGTCACCTCACGCCGCGGCGCGGGGAAGGCCCCGACTGGCTGCGTATCAGGGACTACGGAGCCGCGCCTGGCGAACACCTGCTGCAGCTGTCGTTGGCGAGTTCACTGTTCCCCCACCTGCCGCCGCGGTCACGCACCGTGTTCCGGATCGGGCTTGCGGTGGTGCTGGCGGCGCTGGTCGCGTTCTCGCTGCTCCGGTTGCCCGCCGCGCTCATCACCGTCGCCGCGCTTGGCTTCGTGTTCTTGTTCCTGCTCTATCTGCGCGAGTCCGACGCATTCGCCGACATCCCCGCGCGCACCTGGGCGCTCACCGCGGTGCTTGGCATCGGGCTTGGTGTCGGATGGGTCCTGCTGACGGGCGCGGCGGTGGCCCGGTCGTACGGAATTGCGTTGGGCGCAGGCGTTGCTGGGGCCCGCATGATGCGTGACGGGATCGGCATCCCGCTTGGCGGGGTCATCCTCATGCTGATGCCAGCGGTGATCGTCCGGCTGTTGTGGTCACCCACGCGGGAAGCGTTGGACGGCTTCATGATTGGGGCGCTGGGCGCGCTCACCTTCACCGCGGCCGCGACAATGACGCGGCTGGCCCCGCAGTTCGGCACCGGCGTGGTGAGCAAGCGACCCATGGAAAGCCTGATCGTCGAGGCGGGCATCAGGGGAGTGGCGGTGCCGCTCACCGCCGCGGCGGCAGGCGGGTTGATCGGTGCCGCACTGTGGTTCACTCGTCCAGCGAGCAAGGAGAATCAGCGTCAAGGCCTCGTGCGCCTGCTCCTTGTAGCGTTCGCGGTGGCGGTGCTCGTGGTGTACCTGGGCCTGGGCCTGATCGACGTCGCCCACTTCCCGCAGGTGCTGATGCTGGTGCTCTACCTGGCGTTGGCGCTGGTGGCTTTGCTTCTGCTGCGCGTCGGGCTGCACCTTGCGCTGCTGCACGAGGCGCACGACGAGATTCAGTCCGACGAGCCGCTGCTATGCCCGCACTGCGGCCATGTCGTTCCCGATATGGCGTTCTGTCCCGCCTGCGGCGTCGCGACGCGGGCGTCGTCGCGCTCGTCGCGCACGGCGCGACGTGAGATACGGCCGGTGCGCAGCGATCAGGAACCCGACGGGTCATGAGCTCGCCGACATCCAGCTACTTCCCTGGCTATGCGGTGCCGCGAGGAACGTACAGCGCTCCGCCGCCGCGGCGCACCTCGCATGCCCGCGTCCTACTGATCTGGTTCAGCGCGATCGCGGTGATAGCCGTGGCGCTGGTCGGCGTCACGATGTTGATCAGCAAGCCCCCGATTCGCTATGCGTGTCCGCCTGACTGCGGGCGGCCGCCGACGGGCACACCGGTGGAGACCAATCCCCGGTTCACCGCACCGGATGGCACGTTCTCGGTGTCCTATCCCGCCGCGGGTGCGGCGTACAAGATCACCACCAAACCCAATGGGGTGACAGCGGATCTGCAGGCCGGCGACGGTGGCACGCTGCAGCTGATCAGCGAGCCGTCGTCGAACCGGTCACCGGAACAGATCGCCAAAGCCTTGATTAGCCAGACGTTTCCGGACGCCCGCACCGCATACAAGCTCCCCAACGCGATGGTCGGGTACCAGCCCGGCTATGGCGAGGCCGCCGATTGCTGGCCACAGGGTGCCAACAGCAGCTACCTGAAGATGCGCGTGCTGGTGATGGTCGCGGTCAAGAACGGGCTGGCGTTGGTCGCCGCGGCGGTCGGCCCGTTCCGTCAGTTCGGCCCGGACTTCGGCAGTGGCAAGCCGTCGGGGGCCAATCTCCAAATCGCTTTGGATATGGGCAAATACGTCAACAGCTTTTCCTGGCGTGGCGACCCGCCCCGGTAATCAGGCGACGTCGGTCAAGCCGTATCCGCGGACCCTGGCGACTTCGGCCAGCAGGCGCCGCAGCCGATGCCGCCCGCGATGCAGCCGCGACATCACCGTCCCGATCGGGGCGTCGGTGAGCTCGGCGATCTCCTTGAAACGACGGCCCTCGATATCGGCGTAATAGACGGTGGTGCGCAACTTTTCGGGCAGCGCCCGCATCGCTTCCCTGATGTCATTGTCACCCAACAGGTCAAGCACCTGATCCTCCGCTGAGCGCAGTCCGCGTGATGAGTGACGGGCCTCGGCGAGCAGTTGGCCGTCGGTGATCTCGTCGGTCAGCCACTGCACCGGCCGTCGCTGTTGTTTGCGGTAGCCGCTGATGTGGGTGTTGAGCAGAATGCGGTACAGCCAGCCGCCGAGGTTGGTGCCGTCGCGAAACCCGTGAAACCCGGCGAACGCCTTCGCCGCGGTCTCCTGCAGCAGGTCTTCGGCCTCGGTGCGGTTGCGGGTCATCTTCATCGCCTGCGGGTAGAACCCGTCCAACAATGGGATCGCGTCACGCTCGAACCGCGCGGTCAGCCCGAGATCGCGATCGACTGACTGGAACTGCGATGTTGCGGTGCTTCTGTGCATTGGGCACTCCTGAGGGCAACGGATCTCGCTGGACGCCCTCAACTGTCGCGTCCGGTCGGAGGTCTGTCTGCACGGCTGGCCCCCCAACGCCGGTATTGGAAACCCGACCCTGCGCATACCGGTTAGCCCCCATGCCGGGGCCGGTGAAGAGGACCTGCCAGGCGACCGCCACTGCGGTCGCTACCAGCAGGACGGTCACGACGACCTGGCGGAGCAGGCGTACGTCGGTGGTGTGCATGGTGGCCATGATCGCGGCTTCTGCGGCGTGTGTCGTCGACGCTGGCGGCCATCTGTGATTACCGTTAGCGGGCAAATTCGTGGCCGTCTGTGGGCGCACAGCCCACGCGCAGCGGCACGGCGGCCACCGAGGTTAACCAGGATGTGTGACCACGCGCGGGCCCGGAGGGGTCGCGCAGAATCGGTGGCAGCACACCGGCGGCCGGGTGTTATCGCTGCTGGTGCGCCCGACGGCGCCGCCGATGTGGCTGGGCCTGCTGGTCGCGGCTGCCGCGATTTCGGCCGAGACCCTGCTGATGTCGGTGCTCGAGCGTCTCGCCCCGATGGACACTTTCGCACTGGTCTACTTCCTCGCCCCAGCCGGTAGGAGTCAACGCCTCAGGCAGACGCCTTCACCTTGGAGGCAGCCGATTCCGGCATCGGCTCGTAGCGGGCGAAGGAACGAGTGAACGATCCGGCGCCGTGCGATAACGACCTCAAATCGATGGCGTACCTGGTCAACTCGACCTCAGGAATCTCGGCCTTCACCAGCGTGCGGTCCTCGCCGACCTTGTCCGTGCCCAGCACGCGTCCGCGACGGCTGGCCAGGTCGCTCATCACCGCGCCGACCAAGTCGTCGGGCACCAGCACCGACACCAGGTCCACCGGTTCGAGCAGGTTCACCCGGGTCGCGGCGGCCGCCTCGCGCAGCGCCAATCCGCCCGCCATCTGGAACGCGAAGTCCGACGAGTCGACGCTGTGGGCCTTGCCGTCCAACAGTGTTACCCGGATGTCGACCACCGGATAGCCGGCGCCGACACCCTTCTCCATCTGCGCCCGCACGCCCTTCTCGACGCTAGGGATGAAGTTTCTGGGTACCGCGCCGCCAACCACTTTGTCGACGAACTCGAATCCCGAGCCCTCCGGTAACGGCTCCACCTCGATGTCACACACCGCGTACTGGCCGTGGCCGCCGGACTGCTTGACGTGCCTGCCGTGGCCTTTCGCGTTGCCGCCGAACGTTTCTCGTAGCGGCACTCGCAGCTCGACGGTGTCAACGGCCACGCCGTATCGGCGGGCCAGGCCGTCGAGCACCACACCGGTATGGGCTTCGCCCATGCACCACAGCACGATCTGGTGTGTCTCGGGGTTTTGCTCGATGCGCAGCGTCGGATCCTCTGCGGCCAGCCGTTGTAGGCCGACCGACAGCTTGTCCTCGTCGGTTTTGGCGCGCGGTTGCACCGCGATCGGCAGTAGCGGCTCGGGCATCGTCCACGGCCTGAGCACCAGCGGTTCGGGCTTGTCGGACAGCGTGTCCCCGGTTTCGGCTTTGCTCAGTTTGCCGATCGCGCAGATGTCGCCCGCAACCACGGCCGGCGCGGCCCGCTGCTGCTTGCCCAGCGGGAAGGACAGCGTGCCGATGCGTTCGTCCTCGTCATGGTCGGCGTGGCTGGCCATCGAACCGGAGTCTGCGTGGCCTGCAGACGAGGACAGGAAACCGTCGGAACCGACGAACGACGAGAGGTGGCCCGACACATGCACCGTCGCGTCGGGCCTTATGGTCCCCGAGAACACCCGGACCAGGCTGACCCTGCCGACGTAGGGATCCGACGTGGTCTTGACCACCTCGGCGAGCAGAGGACCGTTCGGGTCGCAGGCCAGCCCGTTGCGGGCCTTACCCTGTGGCGTGAAGACCTCGGGCAGCTGGTGTTCCGGTGGCGACGGAAACCCGCTGGTGACGATTTCCAGCAGTTCCAGCGTTCCGACGCCGGTGCCACTGCATGCCGGGATCACCGGGAAGAACGACGCGCGGGCGACGGCCTTTTCCAGATCGTCGATCAGCACCGACTGGTCGATCTCCTCGCCACCGAGGTAACGCTCCATCAGCGTCTCGTCCTCGGATTCCTCGATGATTCCCTCGATCAGCGTGGCACGCAGTTCCTCGATCGCATCGGCGTACGACGCGTCCGGTGCATGGGTCGTGGTGCGTTTGCCGTTGGAGTACTCGTAATGCGTCTGGGACAGCAGGCCGATCAGGCCGGTACAGGGCGAGTCGGCGGCCAGATACAACGGAAGCACCTTGTCGCCGAACGCTTCCTGTGCGGCCGCCAGAGCGGTCTCATAGTTGGCGCGGGCGTGGTCGAGCTTGGTGATCACCACCGCGCGCGGCATACCCACCTGAGCGCATTCCAGCCACAGCGACTTTGTCGGGTCGTCGACACCTTCGTTGGCGGCGATCACGAACAGCGCGCAGTCCGCGGCCCTCAGCCCGGCCCGCAGCTCGCCAACGAAGTCGGCATAGCCCGGCGTGTCGATGAGGTTGACCTTGATCCCGTCGTGCTCCAGCGACGCGAGCGCGAGGCCGACCGATCGCTGCTGGGCGATCTCTGCCTCGTCGCTGTCACAGACCGTGGTGCCGTCGACCACCGAGCCCTGCCTGGTGAGTACGCCGGAGGCGACCAGCAGCGCCTCGACGAGCGTCGTCTTGCCGCCACCCGATGGGCCCACCAGCACCACATTGCGGATGGCGGCCGGACTGTCCGCGGTCGGGGCGGCTCCGGCGCCCTGGGAAGTTGTCGTCTTGTCGGCCATGACGTTCCCTCCCGGGAAGCCACCGTGCTCCCCATCGGATCTGTTAATCCACAATTCCCCGAACCGACACCGAGCACAAGCGATTCGATGAGTTTCGCGCGCGGCGGCGGTCAGTTCCGGCATGACCACAGTCACCGCAGACATCGCCGTGTCGCACCGACGGACCCGAGTCCGCCCTTGCGCGGGCCAGGCGGGCCGCGGGGAATGGTCAGGTGGCGATCGCGGGCGGCGCGGCCACCCTCAACCTGTCGCTGGGTCCGATCGGCGAGCGCGTCTTCGACGGTGTCGGCGGGTGGGCGTTCGACGTCGGTGGGGGTCCGTTCCACCGCGCACGTGGTGCACGTGACGTTGCGCCCGACCGGCAGGTAATCCCTAAGCTGGGCTCATGCCGTCCGTCGGGATGCGCATAACCGCACTGCTCGCAGCGCTGGCCACCGCCGCTGTCGTAAGTTCCTGCGGAAAATCGCCGCCGGCCGCGGACGCGCAGTCGACCACGCACAACGCGGCAGACGTCACCTTCGCCGTGGACATGATTCCGCATCATCAGCAGGCAGTCGACATGTCGGCGATGGTGCCGTCGAACACCACGAACCGCGATCTCATTCTCCTTGCCAAGCACATATCGGTGGACCAGCAGGCGCAGATAGCGACGCTGCGTGACTTGCTCGGAGGGTGGGGCGAGGGGGTCACCCCTGACAACGCAGGACATGACGGACACGGCGGCATGCCGATGGACGGCATGGTCGACGCGGCAACGATGGCTCAGCTCCGGTCGCTGACGGGCACCCCGTTCGACGTGCTGTGGCTGAAATCGATGATCCGCCACCACGAGGGTGCGCTCGCGATGGCCACGCCGGAGATCGAGCACGGCGAGAATCCCAAAGCCGTAAAGATGGCCAAGATCATCGTCGACTGGCAGCAGCTGGAGATCGGCCGAATGAACGCCATGTTGGGGCCGGCGGAGTGATGTTGCGCCTACCCGCCGGGTAATCGACAGACGGCCGCTCCGCGGCGAGGGTTGAGGCCATGACATATGACGACTTGGCACAGCGCTACATCGACACCTGGAACGAGACGGATCCGAGCGCCCGCCGCGCCGCCGTGGATCAGCTCTACACCGAGGACGCCTCCTACATCGACCCGATGGCCGTCGCGGAGGGCCGCGAGGCGATCACATCGATGATCGGCGCGGTCCAGGAGCAGTTCCCCGACTTCACGTTCCGGTTGGCCGGGCCGGTTGACGGGCACCACAACCAGGCCCGGTTCGGCTGGGAGCTGGGGCCGGCGGGATCGCCGGCGCCGATCGTGGGATTCGACGTCGCGGTCAGCGACGCCTCAGGACGCATCCAGGCCGTGCTCGGGTTCCTCGACAAGGTGCCAGCCACGGCCTGAGCGCGTCAGGCCTGCCAGGACGCCCAGCGCTGCACATCGACGGTGACGACGGGCCCGTCGAGCGCAATTCGTTTGTACTGAAGGTATTTCTTGCGAAGCAGGGCGTAGCCGGTGGCCATCTCCTCGCCGCTGTAGTGGATCGCCGCTATCCCGTCGGCGCGCACCCACCACAGTTGCGTCCAATCGTCGTCGTAGTGGTCGACGAGCATGCTCACCGTGGGGTTGGCCTCGATGTTGGCCAACCGGCGAAGACGTTGCGTGGACTTGCGTTTGGCGTCGACGGCGGTGTACACGACGTCGTCGTGGACCGCGAAGACGACCGGGACCAGGTGCGGTGCGCCGTCGGCGCCAACCGTGGCAAGCATCGCCACGGGCGATTCCGCGAACATGGCCACCACGGCGTCGGATTCGGCCATCGGTCCAGACTATTCCTGGCGCGCTAATCCTCGGTGCGCGCCAGGGTGGTGTCGAGCGCCTCGGGGCATGTGGGGCACGTGGGGCTCGCGGTGGCGCGCAACAGCAGTGCGTAGAACGTCTGCCGTTCCTGTGGGGTCAATGGCCCAAGGACAGGCTGCTCGACCCCCGGCTCGAACCTCGGCCCCGGTCTGCATCCGGCGGGCCAGGTGGACGAGCAGCGGGGGCGGGCAGGTGCTCCGAGCAACGTGGTCGATTGCGGCGATAAGCTCGGCGCATGTTGGCGGGGTCGGTGGCGCGTTCCTGGCGGCCGTAGACATGGAGCTGCGCGAACTGGCCGCATTCGTCGCGATCGTCGAGGAGGGCGGGTTGTCGGCCGCCTCGCGCCGCCTCCATGTCAGCCAGCCCGCGCTGTCGCAGACCGTCAACAACCTCGAACGCGAGTTGGCCGTCAGGCTGTTGGTTCGCAACAGCACGGGTGCGCAGCCGACCGAGGCGGGGATAACGTTGTTGGCGGAGGCGCGCGCGGTGCTGGCGCGCCGTGACCAGGCGCTGGCGACGATGGCCGAATCGACCACCGACGGCGGCAGCGTCATCAGGCTCGGGATCCCGCTGGAGCTGGACCCGGATGTGCTGCCGCGTGCGTTGGCCCGCTTCACCTCGAAATTCCCTGAGACACGGGTGGTTCCGCGCCAGCTGTCCACGGCGGCGCAGTTAACGGCGCTGCGTGATGACACCCTCGACGTCGGACTCATGCGCGAACGCCCGGCCGGTCCCGAGTTCGACGCGATGCTGGTGGCCCGCGAGAACCTCGGCATTCTGATCGCGTCCGAGGTGGCCGACGAGCTCGTCGGCCCGGACGGCGTGCAGCTCGATGCGTTGCACGGGTTGAAGTGGGTCGGCTTTCCGCGCGCGGGCAGTCCGGCCTGGTTCGACGAGCTGACGTCGATCCTGCGCAGCCATGGAATTGACGTTGGTCCGCCAGTGCCGGAGGACCTCGAGCTCATCGTCGCGATGAAGTTCGCGTCCGTCAGCTCCGGCCACGCGTTCGCTCTGGCCCCGCGGCGACGAGAAGACCAGCTGCCCGAGGCCGTCGCCTGGGCGCCGTTGGTCGGCAACCCGCTGGTGCGAAGGACCTGGGCGGTGTGGCTGGCCAATTCGCGCAGGCGCGACGTCGGACACTTCATCACCACGTTCGACCGCCCGGACGATGGCTAGCGCTACGGCGCGATGGCGAGCTGACCGCCAGTGGCGTGCAGGATCGCACCGTTGATGTAGCTGGCGTCGGGGGAGGCCAGAAACGTTACCGCCCGGGCAATTTCGTCGGGTTCGGCGACGCGGCCCAGCGTCGTGGTGGTGGCGAGCCCGTCGGTGAGCCCCGGCGTGACGGCGGTGCCCGGCGTCGCCGTCGGTCCGGCCGCCACCGTGTTCACCCGCACGCCGGAGGGGCCGAACTCGTCGGCCCACACACGGGTGAGTAGCTCGACGCCGGCCTTGGTGGCCCCGTAGATGCCCGCCTGCCGCGCAGGGGTCGAGGCGGCCACGGTGCTGATGTTCACGACGGTGCCATGGCCCCGTTCGGCCATGCCCGGCACGAGTTTCTGAACCAGAATGTAGGGCGCGCGCAGGTTCAGGTTGACGTGCTCGTCAAAGAACGTATCGTCGGTGTCGGCCGTCGCCCCGAACCGGTAGACGCCGGCGTTGTTGATCAGGATGTCGACCGGGCCCGCCTCGTCGGCCAGGCGGCGGACCTCGTCGGCCCTTGACAGGTCGGCGGCCACGAAACGTGCGTTCCCGCCGGCATCTTCGATCGCCTGCACCGTCTCGGCGCCCCGTTGGGGGCTGCGCCCGTGCACAACGACCTTGGCGCCAAGGGCGGCCAGCTGCTGCGCGATCGCGATGCCGATGCCCGCCGTCGCCCCGGTGACCAGTGCGGTTGAACCCTCGAGTGTTGTTGCCATACCTCATTAAATCGCGGGGCCGGGCCGCTTCTTCCGGTTCGGCAATGCACACAACTTATGGCGGCCATCGGGCGCAGATATCGACGATCGCAATAGTCGGGTGCGCCGCTTTGTTGTCACCTGCACGACCATCACGAGAGGAATCCCATGACCAACCCGATCCGCGTCGGCGTGCAGCTATGGCCCGGCGGTACGCCCGACTACCGAACCTGGCGCGAAGCGGTGCTGACGGCCGACGAACTCGGCGCCGACGCCATCTTCGGCTATGACCACTTCCACAAGCCGTTCACCATCGCCCCCGACGACGGACCGCCCCAACTGCTACCCGAGCAACCGGACGTGAACAACTTCGAAGGCTGGACCGCGCTGGCCTCGTGGGCCGAGATCACCAGCCACGCCGACATCGGGCTGCTGGTCACCGGCATCGGCTACCGCAATCCCGACCTCTTGGCCGATATGGCCCGCACGGTCGACCACATCAGCGGAGGCCGGTTGGTCCTCGGCCTCGGGTCGGGATGGTACGAGAAGGACTACGCCGTCTACGGATATGACTTCGGCACGGTCAAGTCCCGGATGGACCTGTTCGAGGACGGCCTGGCCCGAATCGAGAGCCGGCTTGACGAGTTGGTGCCGCCACCGGTGCGTCGGATTCCGATCCTGATCGGCGGCATCGGCGTCAAGCGAACGCTTCCGCTCGTCGCCAAGCATGCCGACATCTGGCACACCTTCGCCAGCGTGCCCGAGTTCCAACGCAAGAACGCCCTCCTCAAGGAACTGGTCGCCGCGGCCGAGCGTGACGACACGTCGATCGAACGGGCGGTGCAGTGGACGGGGCGCGCGAACGCCGACGCGTTCGTCGCGGAGGGCGTCACCTTGTTCACCACCGAGATCCACCCGACCGACGACGGCTACGACTTCGCGGAACTGAAGGACATGCTGGCCTGGCGCGACCGCCAACGCTAATGGTTTCCCAAATGCGGGCTGCGCGGTTGCGGCGCGACGCTCATCGGTAACCGGGTCACGTTGATCTGAGGCGCCTTGGTCGGTCGTGGCTGCGACGTCGGGTTGTAGGTCGGCGCCGTGTTTATCGGCGAGGCCGTCTCCGGTGGAGGAGGCGGCGGCAGCGGTGGTGGCGGTGCCGCGCTGGTGGCCACCTGAACCGGGTCAGCGCTGGTCGGTGCGGTCGGGGTCACCGACGACGTTCCTCCGTCGAGGGCGCTGCCAGGGCCGCGGAACACCAGCAGCACGGCCGACACCACGATCGCGGCCGTCGCGGCGGACGCCGCGATGATCGCGGTGACGGCCGGCTTGGTGCGATACCACGGCGCCGGCGGCGGCGAGAAACTCCAGGTCTTCATGTTGAACGCGTCGAAGTGGCCATCGAAGTGGCCGTCGAAGTGGCCGTCCTCGTTGGGATGGTCATCGGGGCCCGGCTGGCCATCCCAGAAGCTGTCGTCCGGTTCGTCCAACAGATCGTCGTCCGGGTCCAGATCGTCGTCCGGGTCCAGATCGTCGTCCGGGTCGTTGCGCGCGGGAGCCGGTTCCTCCGCAGGAGGAGCGCCGGGAATCTGGTCATGGCAAATCAACCCGTCGACGTCGGCCGGGTCGTCCAAGGGGTAGTCGAAGTCCCCCGAGGCTTCGCGTTCAGCCACACAGAGATGCTAACGCCGGTACCAGGGCAAATGCGTAGCCGATGGGAAACCTGGTCGAGTGATGGGAACTCCCGCCGACACCTCTGCCGCCACGGTAGGGTTCGGTCGCCCCGTTGGATTCATTCACCGCGGCGACCCGGCGCCGACACCGCTGCGCCACCGCGCCGCCACCTACCCATCGGAAGGTTCGGCAATGAACAAGTCTCTCCTGGCAGTCTCCGCGGCGTGCGGGCTCGTCCTGGCGGCGCTGATCGCGTGCGCCCCGCCCCAGAAGGGAAACACGGGCGGACAGACGTCCTCGGGCGTCAAGGTCAGCGAGGCGACCTCCGCCGCGGACTTCGGCGGGATGGACGCCCTCGTCGAGGCGGCCAAGAAGGATGGCGGGCTCAATGTGATCGCCCTTCCGCCGGATTGGGCCAACTACGGCGCCATCATCAAGGCGTTCTCAGACAAGTACGGCATCAAGGTCAACTCGGCGCAACCCGATGCCGCCAGCCAGGACGAGATCAACGCTGCCAACCAGCAAAAGGGTAAGAGCACCGCGCCCGACGTCTTCGATCTGGGTCAGTCGGTGGCGCTGGCCAACACGTCGATTTTCGCGCCGTACAAGGTTGCGACGTACGACAAGATCCCAGAAGCGTACAAGGACCCCAACGGCGCGTGGGTCAACGACTACGGCGGCTACATGTCCATCGGCTTCGACTCGGCGAAGGTGCCGCCGGTGACGAACGTCAACGATCTTCTCAAGCCCGAGTACAGCGGCAAGGTCGCGCTGAACGGTGACCCCACGCAGGCCGGCGCCGCGTTCTCCGGCGTGCTGATGGTGGCACTGTCTCAGGGCGGGTCGGCCGACGACATCGCTCCGGGTGTCGAGTTCTTCCGCAAGCTCAAGGCTGCGGGCAACTTCCTGCCGGTCGATCCGACTCCGGCGACCATCGAGTCGGGCCAGACACCGGTGGTGATCGACTGGAACTACCTGAACGCGGCAGTGACCAAGAAGCTGCCCACCTGGCAGCTGGTGGTTCCGGAGAACGCCGTCGCCGGCTACTACTACCAGGCCATCAACAAGGATGCCCCGCACCCCGCGGCGGCGCGCCTGTGGCAGGAGTTCCTCTACAGCGACGAGGGGCAGAATCTGTTCGCTGTCGGCGGTGTCCGGCCGGTGCGCGCCGACAACATGATGGCCGACGGGACCATCGACAAGGCGGTGTCGGACACGCTACCGATCATCGACGGCCCGGTGACGGTCCCGAGCCCGGACCAGACCAAGGCCGCCAGCAAGTACCTGGCGGACAACTGGGCCAAGGCGATCAGCTGAGGTGCGACGGCTACGCGAGGGGCTGCCGCTGCTGCCGTTCCTGGCCGTGGTGGTGATCTTCTTGATCATTCCGACCGTGACGGTGATCGTCAGTGCGGTCTACGCCGACGGCGTGTTCTCATTCGCGCGGATCCAGGCGCTGTTCAGCGGGACCGCGCTGAGCGCACTGGCCAAGAGCGTGCTGCTGTCGGGCAGCACGGCCATCATCGGGGCACTACTGGGCGCGGTGCTGGCGTGGCTGATCGTGAGCAGCCCACCCACCTCGATGGTGCGCCGCGCGGTGATCTCGTTGTGCAGTGTGCTGGCCCAGTTCGGTGGCGTCGCACTGGCATTCGCCTTCTTGGCCACGGTCGGGCTCAACGGCGTGCTGACATTGTGGGTGCAGCAGGTCTTCGGCCTCAACCTCGCAGGCTCGGGCTGGCTATACAGCCTGACCGGACTGATCCTGGTCTACACCTATTTCCAGATCCCGTTGATGGTGATCGTGTTCGTCCCCGCGCTCGAAGGACTGCGCGATCAATGGCGGGAGGCGGCGGTCAGCCTGGGGGCGTCGACGTGGCGCTACTGGCGGGAGGTGGCGGTCCCGTTGCTGACGCCCGCCTTTCTGGGCTCAGTGCTTCTGTTGTTCGCCAACGCTTTTGCGGCGTACGCGACGGCCGCCGCGCTGGTCAGCCAGGGCAGCCCGATCGTGCCGCTGTTGATCCGCTCCGCGCTCACCAGCGAGGTTGTGCTCGGCCAGTCCGGGTTCGCCTATGCGCTGGCGCTCGAGATGATCGTCGTCGTGGCCCTGGTGATGGTGGCCTACAGCGCGTTGGTGAGACGCACCGCGAGGTGGCTGCGGTGAGGCGCACCACGCTGGGCGGCAAGGTCTTTCGCGCGGTGCTGTGGGTGGCGTTCGGGCTGTTCTTCTTGTTCCCGCTGTACGCGATGGCCGACTTCTCCACCCGCAACCTGATCGCCGGCGGGCGCACCATGGCCGCGTGGAAGAACCTGGTCGCCGACGAAGCGTTGTATCAGGCGATCGTGATCTCGTTGCTGCTGGCGGTTTTCACTGTGGTGGCGATGCTGCTGGTGCTGGTGCCGACGATGATCTGGGTGCGGCTGCGGGCACCGTGGGCCAAGGGCATGGTGGAGTTCCTGTGCCTGCTTCCGCTGACGATCCCGGCCCTGGTGATCGTGGTCGGGCTGCGCAACGTATATCTGTGGGTGGCGTACTTCCTCGGTGAATCGGCGTTGACGCTGACGTTCGTCTACGTCGTGTTGGTGTTGCCGTTCGCGTACCGGGCGATCGACGCCGCGCTGTCAGCGATCGACCTGCAGACGCTCGCCGAGGCGGCACGCTCGCTGGGCGCCGGCTGGCCGACGACGATCCTGCGGGTCGTGGTGCCCAACATCTGGTCAGGAATCCTTTCGGCCGCCTTCATTTCGATCGCGGTTGTGCTGGGCGAGTACACCATCGCGTCGCTGTCCGGATATCAGACGCTGCAGGTGCAGATCGTCGCGATCGGCAAGACCGACGGCCCGACCTCCGTCGCCGCATCGTTGGCCGTGCTGCTGTTCGGCTTCGTGCTGCTGCTGATCCTCTCGCTGGTGACCCGCGGGCGTCGCCGCGCTGCGGCGGCCGACCCCGCCGTTGCCACCGCCGCCCCGTCGGGGGTCTTCGCATGACGAACGGCGTCGCCGTCGAGCTCAACGACCTGACCCGGGTCTACGGCAGCGTGAAGGCGCTCGACGGGCTCACCCTGCACATCGAGCCCGGCGAGCTCGTCGCGCTGCTCGGCCCGTCCGGCTGCGGAAAGACCACCGCGCTGCGGATCCTTGCGGGCCTCGACGAAGCCACGTCGGGCACGGTGACGGTGCGCGACCAGGACGTCGGCAACGTGCCAGCCAACAAACGCGACATGGGCATGGTGTTCCAGGCGTACAGCCTGTTCCCCCATCTGACCGTGCTCGACAATGTGGCGTTCGGCTTGAAGATGCGCGGAAAATCCAAGAGCGAGCGCACGTCTCGGGCCGCCGACATGCTGGACTTGGTCGGCCTTTCGGCGCACAAACACAAGTACGCCAGCGAGCTTTCTGGCGGCCAGCAGCAGCGGGTCGCGCTCGCCAGGGCGCTGGCGATCCAGCCGCAGGTGCTTCTCCTGGACGAGCCGCTCTCGGCACTGGACGCCAAGGTGCGCACGCAGCTGCGCGACGAGATCCGCCGCGTCCAGCTCGAAGTCGGCACGACGACACTGTTCGTCACCCATGACCAGGAGGAGGCGCTGGCCGTCGCCGACCGGGTCGGCGTGATGAGCCAGGGCAAGCTCGAGCAGCTGGCCGCTCCCGCCGATCTCTACGCCAACCCGGCGACGCCCTTTGTCGCCGAGTTCGTCGGCCTGAACAACAAAGTCCCGGCCGCGGTGTCGGGCGAACGCGCGCACCTGCTCGGCACGTCGGTGCCCGCGCTGCACGGCTCTATCGCGTCGGGCCCCGGACTGGCGATGGTCCGGCCCGAGTCCGTCACGGTCTCACCCGATCCGGCAGGCGCCTCGACCGTCAGCACGGTGGCGTTCCTCGGCCCGATCTCGCGGGTGTTCTGCACCATGGCCGACGGCTCGGTGATCAGCGCCCAGATGACGAGCTCGCAGGCCAGGGCGTTCACGCCGGGGGCGTCGGTCAGTGTCGGGGTCGAACCGACCGGCGTGCTAGTCGTGAAGGGTGAAAGGCCTTGACACGCTAGCCACCTGACCACCCGCGGTCGCGCACCAGCAGGTCCGCGGTCGTCTCGCGGCGCACGAGTTCGGCGGCGCGTCCACGCCGGACCCCGATCACGGGCGGGCGGCCCACCATGTGGTAGTTCGACTCGTTGCTGTGCTGATCGGCACCGGTGCCCGCCATGGCCAGCAGGTCGCCGGGATGTACATCTGCTGGCAGCTCAACGTCACGGGCGAGCACATCATGGCAATGGTGCCCGGCGACGGTAACCGACTTGGTCGGGCCAAGCGGATGCCGGTTTGCCAGCGCAACAGTGTGTTTCGCATGCGCAGAGTCTTCGGATACGCTGCCGTCCACCCAGACGAGCGCGTCTCCGCCCGGCCGCGACTCGACCGCGACGACGCCAAACAGCGTGACGCCGGCCTTGGCGCTGATCGCACGTCCCTGCTCGACCACGACGCGCGGTCGCGGGAACCGCTCGGTGGCGCATGCCCAGTCCAGTGCGTCGCCGATCACGTCGGCCAGCTCAGCGGGGTCGCCGGCATCCGGACCGCCGAGGTTGACCTCGTGCGGGATCGCGCCGGTTTGCGCGCGGACGTCGGCCATCGCGGCGATCATCCGAGGGATCGTCTCGGTGACGTGCGCGTCGATGGGGCAGTGCAGCCCGACAAGGGTTAGAAGCGGTTGCTGCAGAACACGTTCCGCAATCTGCGCGGTGTGCCGGGCGATGTCGTCTTCCGCGGTCACCCCGATCAGCACCGGCTGAGGACGACGGACCGCGCAGGCCAGGTAGGCCACGTCCATCACCGAGTCGACCACCACACGACCGACGCCGACGCCGTCGCTCACATCGCCGTGCATGACGATCCGGGCCGCGTCGACGCCGCCGGCCATGGCGATGGTCAGCTCACCTGCGGAGTGCACGGCAAGCCCGACACCCTCTTCTGCCACCCAGCTGGCCATCGCGGTGGTCAGTAGAGAACCTGCGTCGTAGGCGATTTCGATGTCCCGCTGCGCACGATAGCGCTGCAACCGACGACGGAAGTCGATCTCGTCGACCACATGGGCGGGGGTGCGGAACTGGTCGGCGATGTCGGTCAACGGCACATCGCCGACGCAGAGCCGGCCCAGTGCATCGACGGTGGCGGTCGACGGCCAGGTCGCGGGGTCTATCCGGGGCGTGGCGGCCCGCTGTAAGGACGGCAAATGGTCCAGCAATGTCATAACCCCAAGGTGCGCGCTCGCCGGGCGGATGGCACCGGTCTTGACACTGTCTTGACGGCCCTGTGGTCAATATTGATGCGGCGGCATCGCTTGGCCGGCACTCCCGGCGCACTCACACGTCTTTGACCGGTTCGATCCCGAGATCACGGTAGGTGACCAGTGCGACGAACGGCACGTTGCGCGCAGCGAAGCGTGAGGTAGCGACATCGCCGCGGTCCACCATTGGGATCACCCCGGTGACAACGGCGCCCACCGCCGTTACGCGCTCGTAGGCCTTCTCCGTTGAGCCGCCGGTGCTGATCACGTCGTCGACGAGCAGCACGCGCGTGCCTTGCTCCAGTCGGGTGCCCTCGATCCACTGCTCACGGCCGCGGGCCTTCTGCTCCTTGCGCACCGAGAACCAGGCCTTGCCGGTGACCATCGCGACACCGTGTGCCAGCGGGTCCGCGCCCATCGTGAGGCCGCCGACCGCGTCGAATTCGATCCCGCTCTGCGCCGCCAGGTCGGCGACCGCACGGCTGACGATCGCCAGCCGCTCCCCGGTGTCGACGGCGAACTTGCCGTCGATGTAGTCGTGGCTGAGCTGGCCGCTGGCCAACTTGAAGGGTTCGCCACGATGCTCGTAACCGCGGGTGCGGATCAAGTCGAAGGCCGCTTGCCAGGTGTCCGGTCGGTCGGCAGCAGGCGTAGGGGACTTGTGAGACATATGAGAATGGTATTTCAGCCCTGCCGGGCCCGACGTGTCAACTCAACGGTGGCCGAACGTAATTCGTCGATCGAGTCGATCGGGGCGGCGTAACCGATCCGGGTGTAGGCAACGCCGCGCTTCGTGCCGACCCTGAGGTCGAGTCCGTACCGGTCTGCTCCGGTGCAGGTGGCCGCGATCGTGTCGGGATATCCGCCGAGCATCTGCGCCATCGCGACGAGGGCGTCGGCGTGGTCGGCGTTGAGATGGGCCACCGCCGCGTCCGACCGCGGCGAGACCGGGTCGGGTTCGGCCACGGCGTAGGCCTCGCCGGTCGCAGAATCCATCCGCCCGTACCCGCCGACCCAGCGCACCCGCCGCACCCGAAGCACCCACAGCGAGAAGTCGCTGTAGTCGATGTAGTACTTCGCCGAGGCGACGGCAAACAGGTGCGCATCGCGGGCAGCCACACGTTGGTCACCGGTGGGTTCCTCGACGACACCTGCCAGCGTGACGCGGCCGCTGGCCAGCGGATCAGCATCGCGCTGCGGCGCCAGGATCGCGATGCTGGCGCGCGGGTCGGCCGCGAGATTGCGGCCATGCTCGGCCAGATCGGAGACGCACAGCACGGGTGCACCGCCGAGGAGTCCGTAGGTGACGAACGACGCCCACGGATCGCCGTCGGTGGTCAACGTCGCCAGGGTGCCCGTGTTGGTCGATGCGGCGATCGTGCGGGCTTCCTCGGCGGCCGACGGGCGAACTCCATTGGCCATCGCGGTTAGCGGGGGAGGGACCGAAGGGGCATCGCCCGGGTCGCCGTGATCACTGGACGCCACGTCGGCACGATACCCAACAAACGGACGGTTGCCGGGCCTCTGGCGAAAACTGACGCACGCGTTGAATAGATCTTCAATTCAGCAACGAACTTTTTCCAACTAATTGACATGAATGTGCGAGAATTACGCAGAATTATCTGTTTGGCGGGCAACCATTCTTTTCGGGAGTGAGGACATCGTGGCGGGGTCGGCTATGCGTTTGATCGCATGTGCCGGCTTGCTCACCGCGGGTCTACTGATGGGCGGCGCGGGTGTCGGCATCGCGATCGCCGACACAGGTGATTCGGCAGGTCCGAGCCCGGAGGCCGCCTCCGTGCCCAGCAAAGCCGACAGCGGTTCTGGCGGTTCGTACGGTGCGACTGGCGCCACTAATCTCGAACCTCCCACCAGCACCGTTGGACATGGCCGCGACGGTGTCGACGTCAAGTCGACCAACGAAGAGAAAAAGAAAAACGACAATGCGGTCCTGCCCAAGAAGTTCACCGGTTCGCTGACCATTCCGGTCCTGCGCCTGCCCACGAAAGGAGAGCTGCCAGCGAGCGGCTTGCCCTATCCCACCCTCTTCTTCACGACGGTGGTGATACCGCTGCCGACGCTCAGCGATGTCTTCGCGGCGATGCAACCCCGGCCCGAACCAACACCTGCGCCCGGTCCCGCCTTCAGGACGCAGCAGGAGGCGCCAGCGCCAGCGGTGGCGGACTCCGGCGGCGGTGGGGGCGGTGGGCTCGATGCGCTATCTGCCGGCGTCGCGGCCGAGCCGCCGGTGTTGCATGCCCCGATGGTGATTGCGCCGCTCCCGATCCCGCTTCCGCGGGTCGTCGCGCCCGTCGCACCGCTCGGCGCGTCGGCGGGCACAGGCCCGACGCCTGCTGTCGCCGTTGATGCCGCGGCCGCAGGTGCCAGGGCCCCGGTGATCCGCGGTTCATTGCCGCCGACTGCTGTGGAACCGCCGGCCACGGCGCTGACACCGATGAGCGGGCGGGCGACGCGGCTAGGGTATCCGCGCTATCTGCGCAACCCGACGGTCGGTGAACTTGCGGCCGTCGCATTGCCGGGGGCGACCGGACTGCTGTTCCTCACCTTCAGCGGCGGGTTCATCGGCTACCGCCAGGCCAACAGCGTCCGCTTCATCCGCACGGATGGCCCCGAGCGCTTCCTGCGCTAGCGTCGCTAGCCGCCGAGTGCGGCGATGAGGTCCTTGATCCTGCTGGTCTCGTCTTCGGTGGCGGGTTCCTCCGCCTCGACGGCCTCGATGAGGTCCTTACGCAGACCCACGCCGTTGGCCGCTTCCTTCGTCGACAGCTTGGCGCGCCCGCGGGCGACGTACAGCCGCTGCCCCAGCGTCGCGCCAGGCCCGTGGGCGGCCGTCTCCATCAGCTCGTCGTAGCGGTGCCGCACGCCACTGAGCGCGACGATGACCGACGGGGTAACACGGCTGCGGCCTGCAGCATCGGACAGCGATGCCTGAAGTTTGCGGAGCCCGGCGAGGATGATGCCGGCGCGGTGCGGATACTCGGGGTCGCCCGGGTCGGGGAGCGTGTCGATGGCGGCGGAATACATGTGCATCGCCGCATCGGACATACCAACGATTACTGGGGCTTCACCATCATTCGGCGTCGAATCAGCCACGGCCACTCGATTCTTTGTCGTACAAACATCGCCAGTGATGGCCCGATCGCCCCGCTGACAGATCTAGGACGCCGAAACGGTAACCCGTCTTGATTGCGGATTCAACCGGTACAGGGCGGGAAATAGTTGGTCACTGGCGGGGCTTCGTCGATTTGAACGTTGCTAGGAGTGGAATTTTGAATTGCGAGGCTGCCACGCCGATGCATGACTGCTGCACCATCGGTGTTGTGCGGATCGCCACCGCCACCGAATAGCCCTTTCTTTGCCTCCCTACGGATCAAAGGCTGCCCGCGGGGGCGTCCTTGAGCTCGACGTTGCCGGGCGACCGGCACACAGTTGCCGACGCAGCTGGCGGCGATTGAGTTTCGCCCGACATGGGTAGGTTTGAAGGCTGATGGACCAAAGCATCGGGGAAGCCGCGGTACACGACCCGGCGGAAGGCAGCCACGTCGAGGACGGCGTGGTCGAACACCCCACCGCCGAAGACTTCGGGCACGCCCGCGCCCTGCCTGAGGACCGCACCTGGTTCAAGCGCGCGGTGTTCTACGAGGTGCTTGTGCGCGCGTTCTGCGACTCCAACTCCGACGGCTCGGGTGACCTGCACGGCCTGACCGAACAACTCGACTACATGAAGTGGCTTGGCGTCGACTGTCTTTGGCTGCCACCGTTCTACGACTCGCCGCTGCGCGACGGCGGCTACGACATCCGCGACTTCTACAAGGTGCTGCCCGAGTTCGGTACAGTCGACGATTTCGTCGAGCTGCTCGACGCCGCGCACCGCCGCGGCATTCGCGTCGTCACCGATCTCGTCATGAACCACACGTCCGACTCGCACGCCTGGTTTCAGGAGTCACGCCGCGATTCGGACG
>JAOPVX010000030.1 GCA_025965975.1 Mycobacterium sp.
GCCCACCCAGTACCCAGACTCAGCGAAAGAGCACCGCGCTTGGCGGCGTCGTCGACACCGCCCGGATCACCCGTGACATACAGGCCGGGAATGCCGATCCCGCCGCCCGCCGCGGTGATGTCCATCAACGAGTTCAACACCGTCGCGGGAGCATCACGACCTGCGTCGGCGCCGTGCCCCTTGGCTTCGAAACCGACTGCGTCGACCGCGCAATCGACCTCCGGGACGCCGAGAATCTGCTCGATCTGGTCCTGAGGCGAACCCTTGGAGACGTCGACGGTCTCGCATCCGAAGGACCGCGCCTGCGCGAGCCGTTCCTCGTTCATGTCGGCGACGATGGCCACTGCGGCGCCGAGGAATTGTGCCGCGACGGCGGTGGCGAGCCCGACGGGGCCGGCGCCGGCGATGTAGACCGTGGAACCGGCTCCGACACCGGCGGTGACGGCCCCGTGGAATCCGGTCGGGAAGATGTCGGTGAGCATCGTCAGATCGAGGATCTTCTCCATGGCCTGATCGGCGTCAGGGAATTTCAGCAGGTTGAAGTCGGCGTAGGGCACCATCACGTATTCGGCCTGCCCGCCGACCCAGCCGCCCATGTCGACGTATCCGTAAGCCGATCCGGGCCGGTCCGGATTGACGTTGAGACAGATGCCGGTCTTGCGTTCTTTGCAATTCACGCAGCGACCACAGGCGATGTTGAAGGGGACCGACACGAGGTCGCCGATGGAGATGAATTCAACATCGCGGCCCACTTCGATGACTTCACCGGTGATCTCGTGGCCAAGGACCAGCCCCTCAGGGGCGGTTGTGCGTCCACGAACCATGTGCTGATCGCTGCCGCAGATGTTGGTGCTGACAACTTTCAGGATGACACCGTGCTGGCATTGGCGGCCGATGTTCGCCGGGGCGACACCCGGCCCGTCCTGGACCTCCAGCTTAGGGAATTGGATTTCCTGGACGGCAACCTTTCCGGGGCCCAGGTAGGTCACTGCTCGGTTTGACGTCATCGTCATCTCCTACCGTGGTTGCGCAACGGATCCTAGTCTCGCGCTGTCGAACATCAATTGTCGTTACCGCCAACCCCAATTGGGGCCTGCTGCTGACGGGTAGGACCGATTCCAGCTAGCGGGGGGCATTCATGGGTGTCAGCGGCGACGACACGAGTCCGCTTGTGCGCAATTCTCGATTGCACAGCAGCCGGGCCGACCCTGCTGCCGTAACGCCCATTGCCATTGAAAGACGTTGAGGCCGAATCCAAAGGCCAGCAGGTTGCGATGCGGTCGTTGCGTGTGGTTGTCGTCGGTGGCGCCATCGGCGGCGTTGGCGCTGCGGTCCACCGGAGCCGAAGTGAGGGTGTACGAGCAAGCCGCCGAGCTCGGCGAGGTCGGTGCGGGGGTTTGGGCTCTACCCCAACAGCATGCGAATACTGCAGCGGCTCGGCGTCGCCGATTCGGTCACCCGGCATGCCGCGCCCGTCAACGAGTGGTGGACGTTCGCCCCCGACGGCGCTGTCCCGCGCGGTCCAGTTAGTGAGATCCCACGACAACTCCCGCACGCTCCCGTTACTGCTGGCTTAGGGCGACACGACACTCATCCGAGGAGGTTGCATCATGACCGACAAGCTCAACATCGTTCTCGTGCATGGCGCGTTTGCTGACGGTTCGCACTGGCGGCACATAATCCCAGGGCTGTGCCAAGCGGGGCATCGAGTGATGGCGGCGCAGAACCCGCTCACGTCGCTGGCTGACGACATCGCAAACACCCGGAAGCTGGCCGAATGGATGGGGGCCCGACCCTGCTGGTGGGCCATTCCTACGGTGGCGCCGTGATCACCGGCGCTGGCCGAGCAACCAACGTGGTGGGATTGGTCTACCTCGCCGCGTTCGCCCCGGCGCAGGGCGAGAGCGTGAATAGCATTAATCTCGCCAAAAGCGACCCCGCGCCCGGCTGGGCGAGCATCAGCCCTGCCTTCGACGACAACTTCCTCTGGCACCGCCAGGACACGTTCCACGACGCCTTTTGCCAGGACCTCGACGACACCGAGTCGCTGGTCATGGCAACCACCCAAAGGCCACTCGCACGCCGCTGCCTCGACGATGTCACCGGCGAGCCGGCGTGGAAGACCAAGCCAAGCTGGTATCAGGTCTCGGCCCACGACCGAATGATCCCGCCGCAGACCGAGCGGTGGATGGCTGAGCGTATCCACGCCCGCGAAACCATCGAGCTCGACACCAGCCACGCCTCGTTCGCCACCCGGCCGACCCAGGTACTCGAACTGATCACCAACGCCGCCTCCGCCATCTGATGCGGCACTATCCCGAAACCCTAGGTGACCACCGCGCATGATCGCTGCAGGGGGCGCCACCAAAAGCGGCTCTCCCGTTGTGAATCAATAGTGTTGTAGCCCAGTTGGTTTCGTTGTCAACATTGATTACATATCAACAATCACTCCGTATTGGTTATCCTGTTGTGCGGCAACGGGTTATCTAGCGGACAGGACAATCTATCTCTGTGTTCACTTTAATTCTCGCGAATTGCCTTGGCCAACGCCGTCGGCAGCGGCATTCAGCCCTTGTGGGCGATACCGTTATCGTCTTGTGCGGCTCAGTGGTCTTGTCGTTCGGGCTTAACTGCAGCGGGCTCGCAGGGTGACAGAACAACGGAGCTGTTCCACGGGTGGCGATCAGCATTCCAACTAGCCGCACAGTCTCCCCGCGCGCCGGCCACCGAACGCAAGATCCGTGAAGCTATCAACAAGCGGATCGCAAAAACCTTCGGCCGGCGCCCGGCGATATCCGTTCGACCGTCTGAGGTCAGGGCCTGGTGCGCGGATCTGGCACGAACACAGTCCCCTGCCACAGCGCGTCACTCGCTGGGCGTCTTACGCCGAGTCTTCGACTACGCCGTGCAGGACGGGGCCATTCCCCGGAATCCCGCGACAGGTATCCGCCTACCGAAGGTCCAAGGAAATGAGCCACAGCCGCTCACTCACACTGAACTCTGGCAGCTCGCAGAGCAATTCGATGCCAGGAGAGACCGGGTACTAATTGTCGT
>JAOPVX010000031.1 GCA_025965975.1 Mycobacterium sp.
GGGACGGACGAACCTCTGGTCCACCAGTTGTCCCACCAGGGGCACCGCTGGATAGCCACGTTCGGACAGGATAACCGCTGAAAGCATCTAAGCGGGAAACCCCCTCCAAGACCAGGCTTCTCACCCACCAGGTGGGATAAGGCCCCCCGCAGACCACGGGATCAATAGACCAGACCTACACGCCCCGCAAGGGGTTCAGGGAACTGGCACTAACCGGCCGAAAACTTACACACAACCCCGCAACCACACACCCACAAATCCTCAACACACAATGCACACCCCACCACCAAATAACACCACCCCCACCACAAGGGGGACACCGAATAAATGAATAAAGTTACGGCGGTCCATAGCGGCAGGGAAACGCCCGGACCCATCCCGAACCCGGAAGCTAAGCCTGCCAGCGCCGATGATACTACCCAACCCGGGTGGAAAAGTAGGACACCGCCGAACACACATTAGAATCACCCCCCACAATTGCGTGGGGGGTGATTCTATATTCGCCATAATTCGGCAATTGAATTCTTGAATTGTCGTGACTGGCAAATAAGTGTAGAAAGGCATACGTGGTCGAGGACAGGCAGGGCGGCAGCGACCGGCGCCGCCCCCGGCGTCCGGCGCCGCGCACTTCGGGGCCCGATCGCGCCCGCCGCACTCAGCCCAAACCCGACGGCGAGGCGCCACGGCCCCAAGGTCCGCCGATTCCCGCCGAGATCGAAGCCAAGCAATTGTCGCCCGAGATCCGGGGCGAACTCACGACCTTGGATCGGGTAACGGCTGACGTCGTGGCGCGCCATCTCGTCGCCGCCGGCGAACTCATCGACGCCGACCCGGAGGCGGCGCTGGCTCACGCCCGCGCCGCCCGCGCCCGGTCCGGCCGCATCGCCGCGGTCCGCGAGGCCGTCGGCATCGCGGCCTACCATTGCGGCGACTGGGCACAGGCGCTGGCCGAGCTGCGCGCGGCGCGCCGGATGGGCAGCAAGTCGCCGCTGCTTGCGCTGATCGCCGACTGCGAACGCGGCGTTGGCCGCCCGGAACGCGCCATCGAACTGGCCCGCACCCCCGAGGCCGCGCAACTCACCGGCGACGACGCCGACGAGCTGCGCATCGTCGTGGCCGGCGCCCGCTCCGACCTCGGGCAGCACGAGCAGGCGCTGGCCCTTCTGTCGACACCGCAGCTCGATCCGTCCCGCACCGGACCGACGGCAGCCCGGTTGTGCTACGCCTACGCCGAAACGCTGCTCGCGCTCGGCCGCAGCCAAGACGCACTGCAATGGTTCATCAAGGCCGCGGCAGCCGATGGCGAGGGCGTCACCGACGCCGAAGAGCGGATCACGGAGCTCGCCTAACGTGAGTACCCTTGCGCAGGACCACGATTGCCTACTTCTCGACCTCGATGGCACGGTCTTCCGCGGCCATGAACCCACGCCAGGCGCTGTCGAGACCCTGGCCGTGGTCCGCTCCCGGATATTGTTCGTCACCAACAACGCCTCCCGCGGACCGGCCGAAGTCGCCCAGCACCTGTGTGCGATGGGCTTCACGGCCAAGCCCGACGACATCGTTACCAGCGCGCAAAGCGCCGCGCGGCTGCTGGCCGAGCAGTTGCAACCCGGAGCGGCGGTCCTCATCGTCGGCACCGATTCGCTTGCGGCGGAAATCCGGAAAGTGGGCCTGCTGCCCGTCCGTCAGTGGTCCGAGGGTCCGGTCGCCGTCGTGCAAGGACATTCGCCACAGACCGGCTGGCTGGACCTCGCTGAAGCGGCGCTGGCCATCCGCAGCGGAGCGCTGTGGGTCGCCGCGAACGTCGACAAGACTCTGCCGTCCGAACGAGGACTACTGCCGGGAAACGGGGCCATGGTCGCGGCGCTGCGCGCCGCCACCGACAGTGCACCGCAGGTGGCAGGCAAGCCCGAGCCGACCTTGTTGACAGACGCGTTGGCGCGCGGCAAGTTTCGCAGTCCGCTGGTAGTCGGTGACCGTCTTGACACCGACATCGCCGGTGCCAACGCCGCCGGCCTGCCCAGTCTGCTTGTGCTGTGCGGGGTCAGCACTGCCGCCGATACCGTGCGCGCCGCTGTCGGACAGCGCACCAACTACATCGCCGAGGACCTGCGTTCGCTGTACGCCCGTGCCGACAGCCTTCGCATCGGGCCGCATCCTGCGTGGTACGTCGACGTCGGCCCGTCGGCGGTGACAGTGCAATCCACCGGCCGCGACCCGGGAGACCCGTTATCGGTGGTCCGTGCCACCGCCAGCGCGGTCTGGAATGCCCATCTGGATGGGCGGCCTGTCATATTGATGGCAGGTGACGACACAGCGCGACGGGCCATGGACCGCTGGTCCCTGCTCACCCCGCCGAATCGGCTAGCGTAAACAGCGAGATGAGTACCGAACCCGATCAGATCCGTGCCCAGATCGCGGAGTTGTTGGCAGATGTGCCCGACCCCGCGCAGGAGGGCTCGAATTTCGACGAGCTCGCCGAATCCGACATCGACACCATCGCGGCGCGGCTCGAGGAGGCCCACGACCTGCTGGTGCGCGCGCTGGAATCGGTCGAGAAAGGCTAGTCGCACGTGACGCGGCGAGCTCGTGTTGACGCCGAGCTGGTGCGGCGCGGTCTCGCGCGCTCGCGTCAGCAGGCCGCGGAGTTGATCGGCGCCGGGCGCGTCACCATCGATGGCTTGCCCGCGGCCAAACCCGCGACCGCGATTGCCGTCAGCGCCACGCTCACCGTCGATGTCAGTGTCGATGGCAAGGATGAACGCACCTGGGTCTCGCGCGGTGCACACAAGCTGATCGGCGCACTCGATGTGTTCGGCCTGTCGGTCGACGACCGGCGCTGCCTGGACGCCGGCGCCTCCACCGGAGGCTTCACCGAGGTGCTGCTCGACCGGGGTGCCCGCGAGGTCGTCGCCGCCGACGTCGGCTACGGCCAATTGGCCTGGTCACTGCGCAACGACGCGCGGGTGATCGTGCTCGAACGAACCAATGTGCGTGAACTGACCGCCGACGTGATCGGGGGACCCGTCGACGTCGTGGTCGCCGATCTGTCGTTCATCTCACTGGCCACAGTGCTGCCGGCGCTGACCTCCTGCGCGTCGGCCGACGCGGATATCGTTCCTATGGTGAAGCCCCAGTTTGAAGTCGGAAAGAATCGGGTGGGTGCGGGAGGAGTCGTGTCCGACCCGAACCTGCGCGCGGATGCGGTGCTCGCCGTCGCGCGTCGGGCCGCTGAACTCCAGTGGCAGACGGTCGGTGTCACCGCCAGCCCGTTGCCTGGTCCTTCTGGCAACGTCGAGTACTTCCTGCACCTGCGGGCCAGGGCCGAGAGCCCGCTGCAGGGCGAACGGATTGAGCAGGCGGTGCGCGCCGCCGTCGCCGAGGGCCCGCAATGACCTGCGAACGCACCATCCTGCTGGTGGTACACACCGGCCGCGATGAGGCCACCGAGGTCGCTCGCCGGGTGGAGAAAGTGCTGGGCGACAACGGCATTGCGCTGCGCGTGCTGTCCGCAGAAGCCGTCGACCGCGGGCCGCTGCATCTGGCGCCCGACGATATGCGTGCCCTCGGGGTCGAGATCGAGGTGGTCGACGCCGATGAGCGCGCCGCCGAAGGTTGCGAGCTGGTGCTCGTCCTTGGCGGCGACGGCACCTTCCTGCGGGCCGCCGAACTGGCCCGCAACGTTGAAATCCCGGTGTTGGGAGTCAATCTCGGCCGCATCGGGTTCCTCGCAGAGGCCGAGGCCGACAACATCGACTCGGTGCTCGAGCACGTCGTCAAGCGTGACTACCGCGTCGAGGAACGCTTGACGCTCGACGTCGTGGTCCGGGCCAAGGGCGAGATCATGGACCGTGGCTGGGCACTGAACGAGGCCAGTCTCGAGAAGGGACCGCGACTGGGCGTGCTGGGAGCGGTGGTCGAAGTCGACGGACGGCCGGTATCGGCGTTCGGATGCGATGGCGTGTTAGTGGCCACACCGACAGGGTCCACCGCGTGGGCGTTCTCAGCGGGCGGACCGATCGTGTGGCCGGATCTGGAAGCAATCCTGGTGGTGCCCAACAACGCTCACGCGCTGTTTGCCCGGCCGATGGTGACCAGTCCCGCCGCCGCGATCGCGATCGAAATCGAGGCAGACGGCCATGACGCGCTGGTGTTCTGCGACGGCCGCCGCGAGATGGTGGTGCCTGCCGGTGGCCGCCTCGAGGTGACCCGATGCGGCACCCCGCTGAAATGGGTGCGCCTTGACAGTGCCCCGTTCACCGACCGCTTGGTGCGAAAGTTCCGGTTGCCGGTCACGGGGTGGCGCGGACAGTAGTGCTAGCCGAGATCCGTATCGAGTCGCTGGGTGCGATCAGCACCGCCACCGCCGAGTTTGACCGCGGTCTCACCGTGCTGACCGGCGAGACCGGAACCGGTAAGACCATGGTCGTCACCGGTCTGCACCTGCTCGGCGGCGGCCGCGCCGATGCCACCAGGGTGCGCTCGGGCGCCGACCGTGCCGTTGTCGAAGGACGTTTCACCACAAGCGAACTCGGCGACGGCGTGGCCACCCTTGTGGACAAGATCCTCGAGTCGTCTGGCGCAGAACGCGACGACGACGGCAGCATCATCGCGGCCCGCTCGGTGAGCCGGGACGGTCCGTCGCGGGCCCACCTCGGCGGGCGCAGCGTGCCTGCGAAGTCGCTGAGCACGTTCACCACCGGGCTGCTGGCCCTGCACGGCCAGAACGACCAACTACGGCTGATGCGGCCCGAGGAACATCGGGCGGCCCTTGACCGCTTCGTCGACGTCGAGTCGCTAATGAAGCGCTATCGACGGCTGCGCGACGACTGGCTCGAGGCCCGCCGCGATCTGGTCGACCGCAAGCAACGGGCGCGCGAGCTGGCGCAGGAAGCCGACCGGCTCAAGTTCGGACTCAACGAAATCGACACCGTCGCACCGGAACCCGGCGAGGATGATGCGCTCGTCGATGACATCCGGCGGCTGTCCGAACTCGACGCGCTGCGCGAAGCCGCTCGATCGGCGCGCACGGCACTGTCGGGTCTTGACGACGATTCGTCGCAGGACACGTCGGCCGCCGAGGGTGTCGGGCGGGCGAAGTCCGCGCTGGAGGCGACGGACGACTCTGTGCTGCGGGCACTGGCCGACCAACTCGGCGGCGCGCTGGCGGTGATCGCCGACGTGGCACGCGAACTCGCCGACTATCTGTCCGAATTACCCAGCGACGCGAGCACTTTGGAGACCAAGCTGGCCCGACAGGGCGCGCTGCGCACGCTGACCCGCAAGTATGCCGCCGACATCGACGGCGTGCTGGGATGGGCTCACGAGTCGCGCGAACGCCTGGCGCAGCTCGACGTCTCCGAAGAGGCGCTCGCCGAACTCGAGCGCCGCGTCGACGAGCTTGAAGCCAAGGTCGTCAGCGCCGCAACCGAACTCACCAAGGCGCGGACCAAGTCCGCCAAGGGCCTCGCGAAGGCGGTAACCGCCGAACTGACGGGCCTGGCGATGGCCGACGCCGCGTTCACCGTCTCGGTCGCCACACTCGGAGCCCGCGCGGACGACTCCGCCCCGCTCACCCTGCCGTCGGGGGTGACCGCCCACGCCGGGCACGACGGTGTCGATGCCGTCGAGTTCGGCTTCGCCGCGCACCGCGGCACCGACGTGTTGCCGCTGAGCAAGAGCGCGTCCGGCGGCGAGTTGTCGCGGGTCCTGCTCGCCCTTGAGGTCGTGCTGGCCGCATCGGCCGAGGGCACCACGATGGTCTTCGACGAGGTCGACGCCGGGGTCGGCGGTCGGGCCGCGGTGCAGATCGGGCGGCGGCTGGCCCGGCTGGCCCGCACACATCAGGTCAACGTCGTCACCCACCTGCCGCAGGTCGCCGCCTATGCCGACGTCCACCTCCTCGTCGACAGCGGCGGCCGCAACAAGTCCAGCGGGGTGCGCCGCCTCGATGACGACGACCGTGTCGCCGAATTGGCGCGCATGCTGGCCGGCCTTGGGGAGTCCGACAGCGGCCGTGCGCACGCCCGTGAGCTGCTCGACGCAGCACAAAGCGACCGCGCCCAGGCTTCATGAGCCTGTTACGGGTGTGACAGAAGCTAACTTCTGAGGCTGATGTTACGGCGCGCCTCCCCGGTCCGGCTGCATTTCCTCGACAGAATCGGCCCATGAAGATGTCTGCGCTGCTATCGCGTTCTGCCAGCTCACGGCCGGGTATCACCGGCACCGCGCGAGTTGACCGCGACATCGATCGGCTGCTGCGACGGGTCGTCTCTGGCGACATCGTTTTTATCGACGCGTTGGACTTGGACCGGATCACCGCGGACGCGCTTGTCGAGGCCGACGTCGCCGCGGTCGTCAACGCGTCGCCATCGATCTCCGGCCGCTACCCGAACCTCGGGCCCGAGGTGCTCGTCAACAACGGCGTCACGCTGATCGACGAGACCGGCCCCGAGGTCTTCAAGAAGGTCAAGGACGGCGCGCGCGTGCGGCTCCACGAGGGCGGCGTGTACGGCGGCGACCGGCTGCTGATCCTCGGCACCGAGCGCACCGACGACGAGATCCACGAGTTGATGCACGAGGCCAAGAGGGGCCTGGTGGCACACCTCGAGGCGTTCGCGGGCAACACGATCGAGTTCATCCGCAGTGAGAGCCCGCTGTTGATCGACGGTATCGGTATTCCCGACATCGACATCGACGTCAACCGCCGGCACGTCGTGGTCGTCGCCGAGGAACTCACCGCCGCCATCGACCTGAAGGCGCTCAAGCCGTTCATCAAGGAATACCAGCCGGTGTTGGTCGGCGTCGGCGCCGGTGCCGACGTGTTGCGCAAGGCCGGGTATCGGCCTGCGCTCATCGTCGGCGATCCCGACAAGATCAGCGCCGAGACGTTGCGGTGTGGCGCCCAAGTGGTGCTGCCTGCGGACGCCGACGGCCACGCAGCGGGCCTGGAGCGGATCCAGGATCTTGGCATCGGGGCGATGACGTTTCCCGCCGCAGGCTCGGCCGCGGACCTGGCGCTGCTGCTGTGCGATCACCACGGCGCGTCGTTGATCGTCACGGCGGGCCATACCGCCAGCATCGAGGAGTTCTTCGACCGGTCACGGCAGCACAGCAACCCGTCGACCTTCCTGACCCGGCTCAAGGTCGGCGAGAAACTGGTCGACGCCAAAGCCGTTGCCACGCTGTACCGCAGCCGGGTGTCCGGCGGGGCCATCGCGCTGCTGGTGCTCGCCATGCTGGTTGCGGTGATCGTCGCACTGTGGGTGTCGCGTGCCGACGTGGCGGTCTTCGACTGGGCCGCCGACTACTGGAACCGGTTCTCGCTGTGGGTCCAGGGCTTGGTCTCCTAAGCGTCGCGATGATCGCTTGCGCGAAGAGCCGACGGTGAGGCCGTGATTTCCCTACGCACACACGCGATTTCGCTCGCGGCGGTGTTCCTCGCGCTGGCCGTCGGGGTGGCGCTTGGTTCTGGCCTGCTTTCCAACACGCTGCTGTCGGGGCTGCGCGACGACAAACAGCAACTGCAGAACCAGATCAACACGCTCACCGACGACAAGAACGCGTTGAACGAAAAGCTCAGCGCCGCAGGTGAATTCGATGCGCAGATGTCGCCGCGAATCCTGCACGAGAGGCTGGCCGGCAAGTCGGTGGTGGTGTTCCGCACCCCCGACGCCAACGACGACGACGTCGACGCGCTGTCGCGGATGGTAGGACAGGCGGGTGGAACGGTCAGCGGGACGGTGGCGTTGACGCAGGAGTTCGTGGACGCCAACTCCGCCGAGAAGCTGCTGTCGGTGGTGAACTCGCCGATCGTGCCCGCAGGAGCGCAGTTGAGCACCACTTCGTTGGATCAAGGTTCTCAAGCCGGCGATCTGTTGGGAATCGCCCTGCTGATCAACAAGGATCCGAAGGTCCAGGTGGTCGACGATGCCCAGCGCGATACCGTGCTGGCGGCGCTGCGCGACACCGGCTTTGTGACGTATGGCACCCAGCGCATCGGGCCGGCAAGCACCGCGCTGATCATCACCGGCGGGGGATTGAGCGACGGCGCAGGCAACCAGGGTGCGACCGTCGCCCGGTTCGCGGCCGGCCTGGCCCCGCATGGCTGCGGCACACTCGTCGCAGGACGCGACCGGTCGGCATCCGGCACCGCCGCGGTGGCCGTGACCAGGTCTGACGCCGGGTTGAGCGCCGGGGTCAGCACCGTCGACGACGTCGACGCCGAGTCCGGCCGGCTCACCACGGTGCTGGCCCTGAGCGACCTGATCAACGGCGGGCGGCCCGGCCAGTACGGTGTCGGCCATGGCGCGTCATCGGTAACGCTTCCGCAATAGAAGCCAGTGGCGTGTCAGCGACGGCTTGTCGGCGTCGGTGTTAGGGTGGGGTTCCGTGGGTCGGCAGGCCCCAAACTAGGACTCAGCCTAGAAAAGTAAGCCCTGCCCGTCGTCACGGAGGTTGCTCTTGCCAGCGTTACGCAAGCACCCGCAAACGGCCACCAAACACCTCTTCGTCACGGGCGGCGTTGTTTCCTCACTCGGGAAGGGCCTTACGGCGTCCAGCCTCGGCCAGTTGCTGACGGCGCGGGGCCTGCAGGTGACCATGCAGAAGCTTGACCCCTACCTCAACGTCGACCCTGGCACCATGAACCCGTTCCAGCACGGCGAGGTGTTCGTCACCGAGGACGGCGCCGAGACCGACCTCGACGTCGGGCACTACGAGCGCTTCCTCGACCGCAATCTGTCCGGTTCGGCCAATGTCACGACGGGACAAGTTTATTCGTCGGTGATCGCCAAGGAGCGGCGCGGCGAGTACCTCGGCGACACCGTCCAGGTCATCCCGCACATCACCGACGAGATCAAGAGCCGCATCCTGGCGATGGCCGCGCCCGACGCCGACGGAAACCGGCCCGACGTGGTGATCACCGAGATCGGCGGCACGGTGGGCGATATCGAGTCGCAGCCGTTTCTCGAGGCGGCCCGTCAGGTACGCCACGACGTCGGGCGCGAGAACGTCTTCTTCCTGCACTGTTCGTTGGTGCCCTACATGGCGCCTTCGGGTGAACTCAAGACCAAGCCCACCCAGCACTCGGTGGCGGCGCTGCGCAGCATCGGTATCACCCCGGACGCGCTGATCCTGCGGTGCGACCGCGACGTGCCCGAGCCGCTGAAGAACAAGATCGCGCTGATGTGCGACGTCGACATCGACGGCGTGATCTCCACTCCCGACGCGCCGTCGATCTACGACATTCCCAAGGTGTTGCACCGCGAGGAGCTCGACGCGTACGTGGTGCGCCGGCTGAACCTGCCGTTCCGCGATGTCGACTGGACGCAGTGGAACGACCTGCTCGAGCGTGTGCACGACCCGCAGGAGACCGTGCGGATCGCGTTGGTGGGTAAGTACATCGACCTCTCCGACGCATATCTGTCCGTGGCCGAGGCGCTGCGCGCTGGCGGGTTCAAGCACCGCGCCAAGGTCGAGATGCGGTGGGTGGCCTCCGACGACTGCGAAACCGAAACCGGCGCGGCTGCCGCGCTGGCCGACGTGCACGGTGTATTGATCCCCGGCGGCTTCGGCATCCGAGGTATCGAGGGCAAGATCGGCGCCATCTCCTACGCCCGCAAGCGGGGGCTGCCGGTGCTCGGCCTGTGTCTCGGGTTGCAGTGCATCGTCATCGAGGCGGCCCGCTCAGTGGGGCTCAGCAGGGCCAATTCCGCGGAGTTCGACCCCAAGACACCGGACCCCGTCATCTCCACGATGGTTGACCAGCGCGATGCCGTCGCGGGCGAGGCCGACCTGGGCGGCACCATGCGCCTTGGCGCGTACCCGGCCACGTTGGAGCCGGGTTCCATTGTGGCGCAGTCATATCAGACTACCTCGGTGTCCGAGCGACACCGTCACCGCTACGAGGTGAACAACGAATATCGTGACCGCATCGCCGAAAGCGGGCTGAAGTTCTCCGGCACATCCCCGGACGGGCACCTGGTCGAGTTCGTCGAGTACTCGGCCGACGTGCATCCCTTCATCGTCGGAACTCAGGCCCACCCCGAGCTGAAGAGCCGGCCCACCCGGCCGCACCCGTTGTTCGTCGCGTTCATCGGCGCGTCGCTCGACTACAAGGCCGAGGAGCGGTTGCCAGGCATGGACATTGGAGAGCACGCGAACGGAGCCGAGCATCCCGACAGCGTCGGGCAACTGCTGCAAGAGCCCGCGACGCGTGGCTGAGCACGAGTTCGAGACCGTCTCCTCCGAAACCATCTACGTCGGAAAGATTTTCGCCCTCCGTACCGACGACGTCCGCATGCCGCACGGCAACATCGCGCGCCGCGAAGTGGTCGAGCATTACGGCGCGGTAGCAGTCCTTGCGCTCGACGACGACAACAACGTGATGCTGGTCTACCAGTACCGCCATCCGCTGGGCCGGCGGCTGTGGGAGCTGCCCGCAGGGCTGCTTGACCTCGGCGGTGAACAGCCGCACATCACTGCCGGCCGTGAGCTCAAGGAAGAAGCCGGGCTCGCCGCGATCGATTGGCGGGTGCTCGTCGACCTCGACTCGGCACCCGGGTTCTCCGACGAGAGTGTTCGGGTGTACCTGGCGACCGGGTTGACCGACGTCGGGAGGCCCGACGCCCACGACGAGGAAGCCGACCTGACGCTGCGGTGGTTCCCGCTGGACGAGGCCGTGCGGATGGTGTTGTCCGGTGAGATCGTCAATTCCATTGCGGTGGGCGGGATCCTGGCCGCGCACACCGTCACCGACCCGGCAGCACTTCGGCCCGTCGATACGCCGTGGACGGACCGGCCGACGGCGTTCGCAAGCCGGAAGGGGCACTGATGACCACGTCGTCTGCTCTTCGCGCAAGCGGCTCATCAATGGTCCCGTCTGCTCTCGATGACCAGTTGCAGGGCTACCTCGACCACTTGACCATCGAGCGCGGCGTCGCCGCCAACACGTTGAGTTCCTACCGGCGCGACCTGCGCCGCTACGCCGAGCACCTGACGCTGCGCGGCGTCGACGATCTGGCCAACGTCACCGAGACCGACGTCAGCGACTTCCTGGTGTCGCTGCGCCGTGGCGATCCCGACGCGAAAACCATGCCGTTGTCGGCGGTGTCGGCCGCCCGCGCGCTGATCGCCGTGCGGGGCCTGCACCGCTTCGCGGCATCCGAGGGGCTGACCGAGAGCAACGTCGCGCAGGCGGTCAAGCCGCCGACACCGAGCCGGCGGCTGCCCAAGAGCCTCACCGTCGACGAGGTGCTGGCCCTGCTCGACGGCTCCGGCGGCGACAGCGAGGCCGATGGTCCGCTGACCCTGCGCAACCGAGCCCTGCTGGAGCTCTTGTATTCGACCGGCGCCAGGATCTCTGAGGCGGTCGGGCTCGACATCGACGACATCGACACCCACGCCCGGTCGGTGCTGCTGCGCGGCAAGGGCGGCAAGCAGCGGCTGGTGCCGATCGGCCGGCCTGCCGTCACCGCGCTCGACGTGTATCTGGTGCGTGGCCGTCCCGACCTGGCCCGCCGCGGCCGCGGCACGGCGGCGATCTTCCTCAACGCCCGCGGTGGGCGGCTGTCGCGGCAGAGCGCGTGGCAGGTGTTGCAGGACGCGGCCGAACGGGCCGGCATCAAAGCGGCGGTGTCGCCGCACGTGCTGCGGCACTCGTTCGCGACCCATCTGCTCGACGGCGGCGCCGACGTCCGCGTGGTGCAGGAGCTGCTCGGCCACGCATCAGTGACGACGACGCAGATCTACACCATGGTCACGGTGCACGCGCTGCGGGAGGTGTGGGCCGGCGCACATCCGCGGGCGCGCTGAACTGTCGAGAGCGGTTCATCGTTGGAGTCGGGTGTGAGTGAACAGCACGCCGTTGTCATCGGCGCGGGCCCTTCCGGGATCGCAATGGCGATCAGTCTGCAGGACCGCGGCGTACGCCCACTTCTCGTCGACCGCGCCTGCGAGGTGGCGTCGTCATGGCGGACCCGTTACGACCGCATGAAGCTCAACACGGGCAGGCAGTTCTCGCATCTTCCTGGCCGGCCCTATCCGAAGGGAACCGCGACCTTCCCAACTCGCGACCAGGTGGTTGAGCACCTCGATCGGCACGCGCGCGAGGCCGGCATCACGCTGAGGCTCAACACGACGGTGAACCGCATCGAGCAGCGGCCCGGCGGATGGCGGCTACACACATCTGATTGCGACATCGATGCGCGACATGTCGTGGTCGCGACAGGGATGATGCACACCCCGTCCATCCCGGCCTGGCCCGGAGAGTTCACCGGCGAGGTGCTGCACTCCTCGGAGTACCGCAACCCGGTGCCGTACGCGGGCTGGTCGTCGGCTCGGGCTCGTCGGGGATGGAGATCGCGCACGACCTCGTCACGGGCGGCGCCGCGAAGGTGTGGATGGCGGTCCGCACACCGCCGAACATCATGCTCCGCGGCGGGCCTGCGGGACTGCCCGGCGATGTCATCTCACTGCCGCTGTATCACGCGCCCAGGGGGCTGGCCGATGCGATCGCCCGGCGGGCCCGCGCGCAATTCATCGGTGATCTGACGGAGTTCGGGTTGCCGGTGCCGGCCGAGGGGCCGTTTAGCCTGTTGGCGCGGATCGGCCACGTCCCGTCGCTCGTGGACCCGGACGTGATCGACGTGATCCGGGACGGCTCGATCGAGGTGGTGGCCACCGTCGACGCTTTCGACGACGACGGTATCCGGCTGGTCGACGGGCGGCGGCTCGACCCTGACGTGGTGGTCTGCGCGACCGGCTACCTACGAGGGCTCGAGCCGTTGGTCGGTCACCTCGGCGTGCTCGACGACCGCGGCGCTCCGCGGATCAGCGGAGAAACACCCGCCGCCCCCGGGCTGTGGTTCCTCGGGTTCCTGGCGCGGCCGTCGCTGATCGGCTTCGTGGGCGAGCAGTCACGGCGACTGGCCAAGATGATCGCGAAGGGCTAGCCGAGTAGCGCCGACTCCAGCACGATGTCGGGCATCAGCGTCTGGTACTCGGCGTGCGTCTTGTGTTCGACCGTGTCGAAGAGCGTGCCCTGCTGCTGGTTCATGAATTCGCGATACTTCGGCGAGCCAGGAAAGCCGATGTTGTCGGCGACCACGATGGACCCGCGGTGCAGCCATCCGCGGTCGAGGATGCTTTGCAGGTCGGGTAGGTAGGCGGCCTTGTCGTGATCGATGAACAGCAGGTCCACCTTCGCGGCGTCGAACCCGTGCTTGGTGGCCAGCGCGTCGAGCGTGCGGCCGCCGTCGCCGACTGTGCCCACCAGGCAGGTGATGCGGTCGTCGACGCCGGCATGGGCCCAGATGCGCCGCGCCACTTCGGCGTTGGCGGCCGAAAGCTCGATGGAAAACACCTTGGCCGACGGCGCGGCGCGGGCGATCCGCAGCGACGAGTAGCCGCAGTAGGTGCCTAGCTCGAGCGCCAGGCCGGGGTTGGCGCGCCGGACCGCCGCGTCGAGCAGCTCGCCCTTCTCGTCCCCGACGTTGATCAAGAACGACTTCTCATACGCGAACTGGTCCACCTTGGCGATCACGTCATCGATGTCGCCTTGACGTGCGTTTGCCACGACGTAGTCGGCGGCGGCCGTCTCTCGCCCGTCGCCGATCTGGCCGGTCTTGGTGATGTTGCGGGCCCCGATCGCCATCCGCCAAAACGACCAGCGAAGGAACGGTATGCGCTGCTTCAGGCTCATGGCTGAAGCTTAGGCACGAATCACGACTGGCCGGCGCGTCGTAGACGTTATGGTGCCGAAACGAGGGGAGCACGGGGGTGGTCGGCCATGGGCTCAGGTGTGCTCGCAGATCGCACTGCGCTTGTAACAGGCGGCGGCAGTGGCATCGGCGCCGCTATCGCTGAGGAACTGGCGCGAGCGGGTGCTTACGTGCTGGTGCAGGATCTACGACTGGAAGCCGGGACATCCGTCGCCGAGGATATCCGGGCCGCGGGCGGTGCGGCGGGTGCGATCGGCGGCGACGTGAGTAACCCCGGTGACGTCACGTCGAGAGTCCAAGACCTTCTGAGGTCGCACGACCGTGTCGACATCCTCGTCAACAATGCTGGTGTCCAGCATGTTGCGCCCATCGATCAGTTTCCGCTCGAACAGTGGAATCGGCTGATCGGCGTGCTGTTGACCGGCGCGTTCCTTTTCATTCAGGCCGCACTGCCGGAGATGCGCAGGAATGGATGGGGCCGCATCATCAACATCTCCTCGGTGAACGGCAAGCGTCGCGACCCAGGAAAGGCCGCCTATTGTTCGGCGAAGCACGGTCTGATCGGGTTGACCCGCGTTGCCGCGCTGGAAACGGCCACCGACGGGATCACTGTCAACGCGATCTGCCCGGGTCTTGTCGACACGCCGTTCATTCAGAACCAGCTCGCCGACTTGGCAGCGATGCATGGACGTCACCACCGATGAGGCGCTCGACAAGATCTACCCTTCGTTGGTGCCGCAGAACCGGATGCTCGATCCGGGTGAGGTCGCAACGATGGTCCGATATCTCGTCTCAGAGGAGGGCCGCGGCATTACCGGGCAAGCGATCAATGTTTCGGCTGGCTGGATCATGCACTGAGCGGCGGCGCGGACGGCCAGGTCGATTGGGATCCACGTTGCCCGCGGGTCTGCCAGACCAGGCAGGCGCGTCCCGTTAAACTTGCCCGGATGTTCGCGATGTCTGTGGGTTGCCTGACCAGCGACGGTCGGGCATGACCGACGAAGGGGGCGGCGCCGAACTCGGTTTGACGGGCCGCCCGCCGCGGACAATTCCCGAGCCCGAGCCGAGGAGCGTGCACGGTCCCGCCAAGGTCATCTCGATGTGCAACCAGAAGGGCGGCGTCGGAAAGACGACGTCGACCATCAACCTGGGCGCCAGCCTGGCCGAGTTCGGCCGCCGGGTATTGCTGGTGGATCTCGACCCGCAGGGCGCGTTGTCGGCGGGTCTCGGCGTGCCGCACTACGAACTCGAGCACACGGTGCACAACCTGCTGATCGAGCCGCGGGTGTCCATCGACGACGTGCTGATCCACACCCGGGTCAAGCACATGGACCTGGCGCCAAGCAACATCGACCTGTCGGCGGCCGAGATCCAGCTGGTCAACGAGGTGGGCCGTGAGCAGGCGCTGGCCCGGTCGCTGTACCCGGTGCTGGATCGCTACGACTACATCCTGATCGACTGCCAGCCGTCGCTGGGTCTGCTCACCGTGAACGGGCTGGCGTGCAGCGACGGCGTGATCATCCCGACCGAGTGCGAGTACTTCTCGCTGCGCGGCCTCGCGCTGCTGACGGACACCGTCGACAAGGTGCACGACCGGCTGAACCCGAAGCTGTCGATCAGCGGCATCCTGATCACCCGATACGACCCGCGTACCGTCAACTCCCGCGAGGTGATGGCCCGCGTCCTTGAGCGGTTCGGCGACCTGGTGTTCGACACCGTCATCACCCGGACGGTGCGCTTCCCTGAGACCAGTGTCGCCGGCGAACCGATCACCACGTGGGCGCCGAAATCCGGTGGCGCCGAGGCATATCGGTCGTTGGCACGCGAGGTCATCGACCGGTTCGGCGCGTGACCAACCCGGCGACAGAGGCCGGAGCCGCGGAGCAGACCCAACAGAGCGGCTTCCAGGTCCGGCTGAGTAATTTCGAGGGCCCGTTCGATCTGCTGCTGCAGCTGATCTTCGCGCACCGCCTCGACGTCACCGAGGTGGCGCTGCATCAGGTGACCGACGACTTCATCGCGTACACCAAGGCCATCGGCCCGCTGATGGAGCTCGACGAGACCACCGCGTTCCTCGTCGTCGCGGCCACGCTGCTGGACCTCAAGGCGGCTCGGCTGCTGCCCGCCGGTGAGGTGCACGACGAGGAGGACCTGGCGCTGCTCGAAGTGCGCGATCTGCTGTTCGCGCGGCTGCTGCAGTACCGGGCCTACAAGCATGTCGCGGAGATGTTCGCCGAGCTCGAGGCCGCGGCGTTGCGCAGCTATCCGCGGGCGGTAGGCCTGGAGCAGCGTTATGAGGATCTGCTGCCCGAGGTGATGCTGGGCGTCGACGCCGAGAGCTTCGCGCAGATCGCCGCGACCGTGTTCACACCGCGCCCAGTGCCGACCATTGGGACCGAGCACCTGCACGAGATGATGGTGTCGGTACCCGAGCAGGTCGGCAATCTGATGGCGCTGCTGGAGAGCCGTGGCATCGGGCAGTGGGCGTCGTTTTCCGAGCTGGTCGCCGATTGCCAGGCGCCGATCGAGATCGTGGGCCGGTTCCTGGCGCTGCTCGAGCTGTATCGGGCGCGGGCGGTAGCATTCGACCAATCAGAAGCGCTTGGTGTGCTCCAGGTTTCGTGGACCGGAGAACGGCCAACCAACGATCACCTGGCACCCGCCGAGGCGGAAGAAGTAGACGGTAATGACTGACGACATCCCGACGGACCTCGATCTGGGCATCGACGTCGCGATCGCGCCGGAGCTGGAGGACTCCGAACTCGGCGCGGTGCTCGAGGCGCTGCTGCTGGTGGTGGACGCGCCGGTGACGGTCGACCAGCTGGCCGCAGTGACCGAACAGCCGACGTACCGCGTGGCGGCGAAACTGCAGTTGATGGCCGAGGAACTCGCGGCCCGTGACAGCGGCATCGATCTACGGGAAGCCGGCGGTGGCTGGCGGA
>JAOPVX010000044.1 GCA_025965975.1 Mycobacterium sp.
GTCGGCATCAAACCGCGACGGTTCATCCAGGAGTGCCCGATGATCAAGGTTTTCGGATACCTGAAGCGCAAGCCCGGCCTGTCGCCGCACGAGTTCGCCGACTACTACGAGCACAACCACGTACCACTCGTGCTAAGCAACGCATTTTTGCCAATGGTCTACAAGCGCAACTACATCCAGCGTGGGGACACCTTCAACATCGAAGGCGATGAGCTCGGCTTTGACTGCATGACCGAACTTGTCTTCGCTGACCGGGACGACCTGTCCGCCTGGATGGCCAGCCTTGGCGTCGAGGAAATTGCTCGAGACGAAGAGAATTTCATCGATCGAGCCGCAACGCGAGCCTATGTGGTGGACGAGCGCACCACGGCGAACTAGCGCTGCCCTGGCCGCCGCGATGGCGTCGAGTACCTCAGCAAACACCACCAGCATGTACTCGACGAGATTGCCGCCTGGAGCCCTCCGACCACGTTCCAGCTGGTGGGAAGCACTGACGGGTGCCAGCGGTAACGACATGGCTGCAGTGATACGCAATTGTGGAACCCTACGGATAGGGCCAGCCGTCGAAGGAATCCAGATGCAAAACAGAGTGACCCGTGCGCTCGGCGCTGGTGTTCCCCTCGACCGGCGACGCGTTTTGCTGGGCTTGGCGGCCGTCGGCGGCTTTCTGGCTGTGGATCTCGGCGCTGTGCTGTATGCGGGGGGCTGGGTGGCCGGCGAGCGGCTCACACCGCAGGGTTTCATGGATGCCTTCAAACGAGTCAACGGCAGTCATCCTGGCTTCAGACGAAACCACGCGAAGGGGGTCGCCGTCGCGGGTTACTTCGACAGCAACGGCGCGGGTCAAGAACTCTCGAAGGCCGCGGTGTTTCGGCAGGGGCAAACGCCTGTGGTGGGCCGGTTTTCGTTGGCGGGTGGCAACCCCAACGTGGCGGACATGATCGACACTCCGCGGGGTCTCGCCTTGGCGTTCGGCTATCCCGGCGGCCAGCAATGGCGAACGGCGATGCTGAACCTCCCTGTGTTCCTTGACAGTTCGCCCCAGGGTTTCTATGACCGCCTGGTTGCGTCCAAGATCGTGCCAGCCACGGGCAAACCCGACCCGGAGGCAACGGCGCGCTTTCTGACTGCACATCCAGAAACGGTGCGGGCGATGACGGTCATCAAAGCGCAGCCACCGACGTCGGGGTTTGGTGACAGCACTTTTCGTGGTCTGAACGCGTTCTACTTCGTCAACGAGTCGGGCGCGCGTGCCGCCGTTCGCTGGTCGCTTGCTCCCATCGGTCAAGCACCGCACCCACTTCCGCGATCGCGTGGGTCGAATACGTTATTTGACGATCTTATCCGGCAGATTGGTTCGGGACCGCAACAATGGAAGTTGCTCGTAACGCTGGCTGCACCGACTGACCCCGTCAACGACGCGACTGTGGCCTGGCCGGCTCAGCGCAGGGTAATCGAGACTGGCACAGTGACTCTCACATCGGTCGAGACCGAACGAGCTGGGAATGCCCGCGACATCAATTTCGATCCGATGGTGCTTCCCGATGGCATCGAGCCGTCTGATGATCCGCTGCTAAGTGCGCGATCAGCGGTCTACGCGGCGTCGTTTCGTCTTCGAGCCGGCGAGCACAAGAGTGCGTCGGCGGTCAACGTCGGTGCAGTGACGCTGTGAGCACCACGGTGGGCAGCCACGCCGCGACCGGGAAAGCGCAACATTTCACCACTGTCAGCCGAATCCTGCACTGGCTGACCGCCATCCTGGTATTCACGACTTTGCTCGTCGGATTCGCGATGGTGAGCACGGTCAGCGACTACGCAACGCTGCTCAAGATCCACAAGACGCTTGGGGTGGTCATACTTGCGGTGGTGATCATCCGAGTCGTTAACCGGCTCACCCACCGGCCCCCGCCGCTGCCCCCGACAGTCGGACGGTTCGAACGCATTTTGGTCGTGACGTCCGAGATGGCGCTCTACGCACTCCTATTGGCTCAACCCTTGGTCGGTTGGGCGATGGTTTCGGCCGCTGGTCACCCGGTCGTGGTGTTCGGATCGCTGCGTCTTCCCGGCATCGCCCCGGCGGATGTCAATCTGTATTCGGTACTGCGCGAGACCCATTCGGTATTTGCTTTCCTCCTGGTCGCCGTTGTGGCCGCGCATGTATCCGCAGTCCTGCTGCATACCGTCACCTTGAGAGACGGCATGCTTGCACGAATGACATTTCGCCTGCCTCGGACCCGCTCGCACCAGGCCCACCAGGTCAGGCGCGGTGAGCCTGCGGCACCCGCGGCAGCTGTCGAATAGCCAAGGCGATTGGCGAGGCCTTGCTCAGCCGCCGACGTAGGCCGCGAGGTGTTCGCCCGTGAGCGTGGGCCGGTCGGCGACGAGGTCAGCCGGGGTGCCCTCGAAGACGATGCGGCCGCCGTCGTGGCCTGCGCCGGGTCCGAGGTCGATGATCCAGTCGGCGTGCGCCATCACCGCCTGGTGGTGCTCGATGACGATGACCGACTTGCCGGAGTCGACGAGCCGGTCGAGCAGGCCGAGGAGCTGCTCGACATCGGCGAGGTGCAGACCGGAGGTCGGCTCGTCGAGGACGTAGACGTCGCCGCTGGCGCCCATGTGCGTGGCCAGCTTCAGCCGCTGCCGCTCGCCGCCGGACAGCGTGGTGAGCGGCTGGCCGAGGCGCAGGTAGCCGAGTCCGACATCGGCAAGCCGGTCGAGGATCTGGTGGGCGGCAAGAACTTTCGTTTCGCCGTCGGCGAAGAACACCAGCGCCTCGGTCACCGACATCGCGAGCACCTCGCTGATGTCTTTGGCGTTGACCGAATCGCCGAAGCGGTATTCCAGCACCGACGCGTCGAACCGCTTCCCCTCGCACACCTCGCAGGGGGCGGCGACCCCGGCCATCATCCCCAGATCTGTGTAAATCACGCCGGCGCCGTTGCAATTGGGGCAGGCGCCCTCGGAGTTGGCGCTGAACAGGGCCGGCTTCACGCCGTTGGCCTTCGCGCACGCCTTGCGGATCGGGTCGAGCAGTCCGGTGTAGGTCGCCGGGTTGCTTCGGCGTGAGCCGCGGATGGGGGCCTGGCCGACCGACACCACCCCGTCCCGCCCGGAGACCGACCCGTGGATCAGCGAGCTTTTACCCGATCCCGCCACCCCGGTGACGACGACCAGCACGCCGAGCGGGATGTCGACGTCGACGTCCTGCAGGTTGTGTAGGCCGGCGCCGCGCACCTCCAGCGTCCCGGCGGACTGCCGCACGGACTTCTTCACCACGGCCCGGTCATCGAGGTGCCGCCCGGTGAGGGTGTCGCTCCCCCGCAGCCCCTCGATGGTGCCCTCGAAGACCACCTCGCCACCGGCGGTGCCCGCGCCGGGGCCGAGGTCGACGACGTGGTCGGCGATCGCGATCGCCTCGGGCTTGTGCTCCACGACCAGCACCGTGTTGCCCTTGTCCCGCAGTTGCAGCAGCAGGTCGTTCATCCGCTGGATGTCGTGGGGATGCAGACCGATTGTCGGCTCGTCGAACACGTAGGTGACGTCGGTCAGCGACGACCCGAGGTGGCGCACCATCTTGACGCGCTGCGCCTCGCCGCCCGAGAGCGTTCCCGACGGACGGTCGAGGGACAGGTAGCCGAGCCCGATCTCGACAAAGGAATCGAGGCTGTGCTGCAGCGCCGCCAGCAGCGGCGCGACGGACGGCTCGTCCAGACCCTTCACCCATTCGGCCAGGTCGCTGATCTGCATCGCGCAGGCGTCGGCGATGTTGATCCGCTTGATCTTCGACGATCGGGCCAGCTCGGACAGCCGGGTGCCGCCGCACTCGGGGCAGGTGGTGAAGGTGACCGCCCGCTCCACGAAGGCGCGAATGTGCGGCTGCATGGCGTCTACATCTTTGGACAGGAACGACTTCTGGATCTGCGGGATCAGGCCCGCGTAGGTCAGGTTGACACCGTCGACCTTGATCCTGGTCGGCTCCTTGTGGAGCAGGTCGCTGCGCTCCTTGTTGGAGAACTTTCGGATCGGCTTGTCCGGGTCGAAGAAGCCGCAGCCGCGGTAGA
>JAOPVX010000382.1 GCA_025965975.1 Mycobacterium sp.
TTAGGCTGACCTGCATGACGAGCAGTCCCGAAACCCCGGCCCAGCCCGATGTCGCCGGCCCAGCGGCTCCGGCCCCGCAGCCGCACGCCACGGCCGAGCAAGTGGAGGCCGCCCGGCACGACAGCAAGCTCGCGCAGGTGCTCTACCACGACTGGGAGGCCGAGTCCTACGACGACAAGTGGTCGATCTCGTATGACCAGCGCTGCATCGACTACGCCCGCGGCCGCTTCGACGCCATCGTCCCCGACGACGAAGTTCGCAAGCTGCCCTACGACCGCGCCCTGGAACTGGGCTGCGGCACCGGCTTCTTCCTGCTCAACCTGATCCAGGCCGGCGTCGCCCGGCGAGGCTCGGTGACCGACCTGTCACCCGGCATGGTGAAGGTCGCCACCCGTAACGGCGAATCGCTGGGGCTGGATATCGACGGCCGGGTGGCCGACGCGGAGGGCATCCCGTACGACGACAACACCTTCGACCTGGTGGTCGGCCACGCGGTGCTGCACCACATCCCGGATGTCGAACTGTCCCTGCGCGAGGTCGTTCGGGTGCTGAAGCCCGGCGGTCGATTCGTGTTCGCCGGCGAGCCCACCACCGTCGGCAACGCCTACGCGCGCACCCTGGCCAACCTGACCTGGAACGTCACCATCCGCGCGATGAAGCTGCCCGGGCTGGAAAGCTGGCGGCGTCCGCAGGAAGAACTCGACGAGAATTCGCGGGCCGCGGCCCTGGAGTGGGTCGTGGACCTGCACACCTTCGACCCCGGCGATCTGGAGGTGATGGCCACCAACGCCGGCGCGGTGGATGTTCAGACGGCCAGCGAAGAGTTCACCGCCGCCATGCTGGGCTGGCCGGTCCGGACCTTCGAGTCGACGGTGCCGCCCGGCAAGCTCGGCTGGGGCTGGGCGAAATTCGCCTTCGGCAGTTGGACGACCCTGAGTTGGGTCGACGCCAATGTGTGGCGCCGCGTCGTGCCCAAGGGCTGGTTCTACAACGTCATGGTCAGCGGAGTTAAGCCCGCACATTCCCCTGTCGCTACGCTCCCGCCCTCCAGATCCTGAACCTGGGGCGCGACGACGTCGCCTATCTGCGGACGGCGTCCGGCGCTGATGCACTACGCGAGGTGGCCGGTTACCGGCTCACCGATGCCACCCTGATCGCCGACATCGCCACGCTGCGCGCACGTTTCGGCGACCGGGCGCCCGCGCTGGTGGAGACGACACTGCTGCGCCGCAGGGCGGCCACCAAGTTCGACCCATGGAATGTGTCGCACTGGTTGTTCACCGACGAGGCGCTGCAGCAGGCTACCGCCGCCCCCGTCGCCGAGAGCCGTGCCCAGCGCCTGGCCGGTGCCACGGTGCACGACGCGACTTGTTCGATCGGCACCGAACTCGCCGCGCTGCGGCGCACCGCCACGCGGGTGATCGGCAGCGACATCGATCCGGTTCGGCTGGCAATCGCCCGGCACAACGTCGGAGGAGTCGACCTGTGCCGCGCCGACGCGCTGCGACCGATCACGCGCGACGCCGTCGTCGTCATCGACCCGGCCCGCAGGACCGGCGGGCGGCGGCGCTTCGATCCGCGCGACTACACACCTGCCCTTGACGAGTTGCTCGACGTCTACCGCGGGCGTGACCTCGTCGTAAAGAGCGCGCCCGGAATCGATTTCGGCCTGGTACGACGACTCGGCTTCGACGGCGAGATCGAGGTGACGTCGCTGCGCGGCAGCGTGCGTGAAGCGTGCCTGTGGACGTCGGGGCTCGCGCCGCCGGGGGTGACCCGGCGCGCCAGCGTGCTGGACCACAACGAAACCATCACCGACGCCGAGCCCGACGACTGCCCGGTGGCGCCCGCCGGCCGGTGGATCATCGACCCGGACGGCGCCGTGGTCCGGGCGGGGTTGGTGCGCCATTACGCCGCACGGCACGGCCTGTGGCAGCTCGACCCGGAGATCGCCTACCTGTCCGGTGACGAACTGCCCGACGGCGTACGGGGGTTCGAGGTGATCGAGGAGCTGAGCTTCAGCGAAAAGCGACTGCGCCAGGCGCTGGCGTCACACGACGCCGGCGCGGCCGAGATCCTCGTCCGCGGCGTCGACGTCGATCCGGACGCGCTGCGACCGCGGCTGCGGCTGCGTGGCTCGTCGCCAGTGTCGGTGGTTATCACCAGGATCGGCGCCGGAGCGGCCAGCCGGGCGACCGCTGTCATTTGTCGTCCGTCCCGATAACACCGCAGGTATCCTGGCGTCCGCGGCGCCGGTGCCGCACTTGCCCCCGGAGGGTTTTCCGAGATGCGCATTGTCAAGGCAGCACTATCGGTCACCGCCGTCGTCCTGCTCGGTTGGTCGGGTACCGCAGTGGCGTCGGCGGAAACGAAGTGCACCGACCTCAAGGGTACCGTCGACATCACCGGGCAGACCTGCCAGATTCAGGCGTCGACGCCGACCTACACCATGAACATCAGCTTCCCGGCCCTCTACCCGGACGAGAAGTCGCTGATGGACTACGTCACCCAGACCCGCGACGGATTCGTCAACGTAGCCCAGACGCCGAGCGACCGCGGCATGCCGTACGAACTGGACGTCACCACGACTGGGTACAGTTCAGCCGTACCGCCGCGCGGGACGCAGAGTGTGGTGTTCAAGACCTTTCAGGACGTCGGCGGAGCGCACCCGCAGACCTTCTACAAGGCGTTCAACTGGGACCAGGGTCTGCGCAAGCCGATCACGTTCGACACGCTCTGGGCTAAGACGGCCGACCCGCTGCCGGTGATCTTCCCGATCGTCCAGGCCGACCTGCAGAAACAGTCGGGGCTGACGAACCCTATCCTGCCCGGCACCGGCCTCGACCCGTCGCACTATCAGAACTTCGCGGTCACCAACGACGCGGTGATCTTCTTCTTCAGCCAGGGTGAGCTGCTGCCCGAAGCCGCCGGCGCCACGCAGGTGGCCGTTCCGCGGTCGGCGATCGACCCGATGATCGCCTGACGCAAACTACGCGGGCGCGAACCCGTAGACCTGGCCGTCGCTGGTCGCGGTGACAACCCGGCCGTCATGCCCGATCGACACGCCGACCGGCGAGCCGGTCGCCTGCGGCAGCGGGTAGTTGTTGACGGTGCGCCCGTCGGCGGGGTTGAACACCAGCAGGGCCTGCCCGGCGGTGGCGTTTCCCGGGCCGGTGCGGATGACGGTGTAGGCGAGGTTGCCGCCTGCCCGGGCCGACGTGGACAGCGGGGTGACGTCGTCGCGGGTCCACGTCAGGTCGCCGTGATCACCGGCGTCCTTGACCGCCAGGAGTTTCGCGTCCGGACCGCCGCCGGCGACGATCAGACCTTCGGGCGACACCGATGGCGGGGTCTGGGCCAGAAAGCCCAGCGGGACAGACCATTTCGGCCTTCCGTCGGCGGAGTTCAGCGCCCACAACCGGTTGTCTCGTCCGTTCACGTACACGGTGGACCCGTCCGCGGAGAATACCGGGCTGGCCAGCACCCCGCCGGCCACGGCGTTGGACGTCCATTCCCGGGTCAGCAGGGGGTTCTGCCCCGGGTGGTACTTCAACCCGACGAGGGCCGGCGCCTTGGCGTCGGGCTCCCACAGGGAGAGCACCACCATCCCGGCCGGGGCCGCGAACGCGGGTGCCGCCGCGACGGGGCACCGCGGACGGGCGGGCTGGCAGTCGCCCAGGCCGCGCAGCGAGTCGGTGGGATCGACACCGACGATCAGATCCAGCGGTGAGCCGACCACGGTGCCGCGGTGGGCGTCGAAGACCAGCACCTGGCCCAGATGCGTCACGACCAGCAGCTGCCCGTCCGCGAGAAACCTTGGTGTGGTTGGCATCCCGATCACAGGCTGGCGCCAGCGGGTCCACTGCGTGGTGGGAAACGATGTCATTCCGCCCGGCTGGCCCAGGTAGAGGTTGTCGAACTTGTCGAACAACGGGCTGGCGAATCCGCCGCCCTGAACCATCCGGGTGCACCAGCGTTGGCGGCCGTTGTTGTCGTTCTCCCACACCATCACCGAGCAGCCGGCCGGGGTCTGCGCGTTGAGCGCCACGTAGCTGCCCGATCCGAGTGCCGCGGCCGACGCCAGGTCACCCTTGACCGACCGGGTCCACTGCAGTTTCAGTGCCTGCGCGCCCGCGGTGGAGGTGTAGCTGCTGTTGCTCGCGTCGCCGTACTGGGCCGACCAACCGGCGGCCGCGGCCTGCACCCAGGAGTCGGTGCCGCCGCATCCGGCCATGGCGGCCAAAACGAGCACCGTTGATGCGAATGCGATGAATCGCCGGAGCGTGCGGGGGACGTCTCGGCGGAACACAGCATCCTTTCTCACGACGATTGAGTACAGGTGAGGGTAACCCGAACGACTCCAGACGCTCGCGTAGGCTTTCCGGCCATGACGAGCATGTGGGGAGCGCCAATCCACCATCGTTGGCGGGGTTCACGGCTTCGGGACCCACGTCAGGCCCGGTTTTTGACCCTGGCTTCACTGCGATGGGTGATCGCCAACCGGGCCTATACGCCGTGGTATCTGGTGCGGTATTGGCGGCTGCTGAAGTTCAAGCTGGCGAACCCGCACATCGTCACCCGGGGCATGGTGTTTCTCGGCAAGCGGGTAGAGATCCACGCGACGCCGGAATTGGCCCAGATGGAGATCGGCCGTTGGGTGCACATCGGCGACGGCAACTCGCTGCGGGCCCACGAGGGCTCACTGCGGCTGGGCGACAAGGTGGTCTTCGGCAAGGACAACGTGATCAACGCCTACATCGACATCGAGTTCGGTGACTCGGTGCTGATGGCGGACTGGTGCTATATCTGCGACTTCGATCACCGGATGGATGACATCACCGTGCCGATCAAGGACCAGGGCATCGTGAAGAGCCCGGTGCGGATCGGGCCGGACACCTGGATCGCGGCGAAGGCCACCGTCCTGCGCGGCACCAGCATCGGGCGGGGATGCGTGCGGGGGGCGCACGCGGTGGTCAAGGGCCATGTGCCGGACTATTCGATCGCGGTCGGTGCACCGGCCAAGGTTGTCAAGAACCGGCAGCTGGCCTGGGAGACGTCTGCCGCGCAGCGCGCAGAGCTTGCTGCGGCGCTGGCCGACATCGAGCGCAAGAAGGCCGCGCGCTAACCCCAGTCGATGCCGAACCCGTCCGCCAGCGCGGTCCGGTCGTCCGGTCGGTGTCGGTGACGGTCACCGCCCGGCCGCGTGGGGCGCACTTGACCCAGCCGGCGGCCACGAAACGGTCGACGATGGCCCGGCCCAGCCCACCGGCCAGGTGATGTCGCTGCTCGGTCCAGTCCATGCAGTACGCACCAGGGGCCTTCTGCCGGTGGGTAGTCGGACGCCGTGTGCGCATCGTGGGTGTCGCGCTGCGGTCCTCTAGCGGCCGTCGCCCCCTCTCAGTCCTTGCCGAGCGCAGCCGCGCCGCCCATGGGGTCTCCACGCTGAGCAGCCCGGCGGCGGTCAGCTTGCCCAGGTGACTGCTCGCCGTCGGCCGGCTGACGCCCGCTTCTTCGGCCAGGACGCTGGCGGGCAGGGCCCGGCCGTCGTCCACGGCCAGCAGCACCCTGCAGCGGGCCGGATCGGCGATCAGCGACCCCAGCGCCGCGATGTCCGCGTCGCCGCCGGTTGGCTACGTCGCCAGATCACGCATTGCAGACCTCCCTCGTGGTGGCCGATTTCCCCGAAGCCGTGGCGTGCAGGGAGCGTTCGGGAACCATAACCGCACGCTGGGGTCGGAATGGTCCGACCTGGATCGAACTGTCTAGCGGTCGGGCAGCGGGTGCTCGACGATGACGGCCCGCGGGTGGGGTTCACGTTCGCGGCGCTTGGCGGCCAGGTAGACCTGCGCGGTCTCCTCGGCGACCGTCTGCCAGTCGAAGTCGGATGTGAGGCGATCGCGTGCGGCCACCGCCCGACGCTGCGCCGCGGTGGGATCGTCGAGCACGACACGCACCGCGGTGGCCAATCCTGCGACATCTCGCGGCCCGAACGACACCCCGGTCTCGCCCGTGATCACCGCTTCTCCGAGACCGCCGACGTTCGATGTCACCAACGGTATGCCCGCGGCGGCGGCCTCGAGCGCCGCGATGCCGAACGGTTCGTAGTGGCTGGGCAGCACGGCGGCGTCGGCCCGATGGAGGAGGCGCAGCAGTTCGGTATGGTCCACTCTGCCGACGAAACTGGTCGCCTTGAGCACCTTGTGCTTTCGCGCCTGTTCGATCAACCAGTCGAGTTGGGTGCCCTCGCCGGCGACGGTGAGCGTCGTGCCCGGGTGGGTTCGCCGGATGCGGGGCAGCGCTGCGATGGCGTCGTGAACGCCCTTCTCGTATTCCAATCGCCCGATGTAGAGCAGCTCGGCCGGTCCCGACCGCGGGCGGCGGCGGGCGAACGGCCAGAGGGCGGCATCGATGCCGTTGCGGATCACCCGGGTCTCGGCCAGCCCGGGACCGAACAGGTCGGTGATCTCGTCGCTCATGGACGCCGAACATGCGATGAGCGAATCGGATTCGCGGACCAGCCAGGACTCGACCGCGTGTACCTGACGGCTGATGGCGCCGGAGACCCAGCCGGAGTGTCTGCCTGCCTCGGTGGCATGCACGGTAGCAACCAGTGGCACGTCGTAGAACTCGGCCAGTGCGATGGCGGGATGAGCCACCAGCCAGTCGTGGGCGTGCACCACGTCGGGGCGCCATGGCTTTTCGGTACCGCGCCGGGAACCGCGGGTCATCAGCGACAGACCGGCCCGGATCATGGAATGACCCATCGCCAGGGTCCAGGCCATCATGTCGGTGCCGAAGTTGAATTCGTGCGGATCCTCGGCGGCGGCCACCACCCGCACGCCCTCGCTGACCTCGTCGGTGGACGGGTGGGTGCTCGGGTCGGTGCCCGCGGGCCTGCGGCTGAGCACGACGACCTCGTGGCCCCCCGACGCCAGCGCGGTGGCCAGTTGGTAGACGTGGCGTCCCAGGCCGCCGATCACCACCGGCGGGTACTCCCACGACACCATCAGAATCTTCATAACAGCCGCCGGGCGTCCAGTGCCCCGAACAGGCCGTCAGCACGGTTCCAGCCCTCAGCCAGTCGCTGCGCGCTCTCGCGGCGGCCAGAGGCCAGCGCGCCGGCGATCTCGCGGGTCGCGTGTGCGTGCAGGTGCGCGCGGTAGCGGGCATAGTCGGCCGCCGAGTCCTTGCTGACCATGAACGGCCAGTCGCTGGAGACGGTGAGCAGTGTCTCGCGCAGGATCTGGTCGGCGACGAAATCGCGCGGCGTCGGCGTGCCGAGCGACGCCGTCTGTGCCAGCGCCTTGTCCACGGTGGTCAGTGCGGTGTCGACGACCTCGGTGTTCAGCTGGACCAGGTCGGCGACCTTCTCGCCGGCCCACACCTGCCAGTCCTTGCCCGAACCCCAGGAGCTGGGCGGCAAGTCGACACGGGCGCCGACGTAACCGCCGGCGATCGCGTCGCTCAGGGTGCCCACCCGCACGCCGGCGGCGGGCAGTGCGCGCAGTACCCGCTCGAGCCACACCGGCCCCTCGTACCACCAGTGGCCGAACAGTTCGGTGTCGAAGGCGGCCACGACATGGGCCGGCCGCCCCAGCCGGTCGCTCTCGGCGATCAGCCGCTGCCGCACTACCTCTACGAAGTCGGCGACGTGCTGGTCGATGGCGTGATCGGCCCGGTCCGGGTCATACGGCGCCTTGGCGTCCGACGGGACGTGGCGGCCGGTGACCCTCGCGGGCTTGAGACCGGTGTGGTGGTCGTAGGTGTGGAAGTCGCGGTAGGCGGCGTGCCCGGGATAGCCGGACTTCGGCGACCACACCCGGTAGCTCACCTGCAGGTCGCGTCCGAAGGCGACGACGTCGGAGTCGCCGACCGGGCGTCCCAGCGCGGTGTCACCGTGCAGCGACGGCCCGTCCACCATGAAGTGTCCGACACCGGCGGCGGCGTAGTCATGCTCCATGCCCGACGCGTAGGCGCATTCCGGGGCCCAGATGCCGGCGGGGGCGTGCGCGAAGCGCTGCTGTGCGTCGGCCAGCCCCTCCCGCAGCGCGAAGTCCCGGAGCCGCGGATGCAGCAGCGGCTGGAACGGGTGAGCCAGCGGGCCGCCGAGCAGCTCGACCGTGCCCGCGTCGATCAGGTCCCGCAGCAACGGGCTGCCGCCGTGGCGCCACAGCGTGGTGAACTCGTCGAGCGCCCGGCCGGCTTCGGCGTACTCGCGAATGCCGAACTCGCGCAAGGCATCCGGAGCTGCCGGGCCGGCGACATCAGGCACTGTGGCCGTCTGCAGGGTCGCGGCCTCCAGGGCGCGCAGCTGCCAGTTCGCCAGCCAGTGGTGCACGCCGTCCAGGCAGTACGGGTCGTCGAGCTGGGCGGTGACCACCGGGGTCATGCCCAGGGTGACCAGCCCGCGGCGGTCCTCGGCGGCCAGCGTGCGCAGCACCCGTATCAACGGCAGATAGGACGCCGACCATGACTGGTACAGCCATTCCTCGCCGACCGGCCAGCGTCCGTGATGGGCCAGCCAGGGCAGATGGGTGTGCAGGACGAGGGTGAAGAGCCCCGGTACCGCGGGCTCAGGCTCGGTCATGGCCGCACCGCGATCGCGACCAGGTCCAGGCTGTCGTCAATGTCGCGGACCGCCGCATCGACGAGATCGAAGTCGCCGGTGCCGATCGAGGCGACGTCCGCGAGCAGTTCGGCCGGCCACGGCGCGTCGGCCAGGGCGCGCGCGATCTGGGCGTCGATGATCGAACCACCGTGTTTGGCGTCCAGTTCGAGCAGCCGGCGGCCGTGGAAAACCCCCTGCATGGCGGCCATCTCGAAACCGGCGTCGGTCAGTAGTTCGGTCAGCTCGGCGGCGTTGAGTTCGCGGGTGTGGAACGGGTTGATCGGGGTGTCGCGGCCGGGGGAGAAGGTGATCCGGTTGGGCGTAGACACCATCAGCAGGCTCGACGGGCGCAACACCCGGAAGCACTCCGCGACGAACTGACCCTGGTCCCACAGATGTTCTATGACCTGGAAGTTGACCACCGCATCCACCGCCCCGTCGGGCAGCGGCAGCGCGGCGAGGTTCCCCTGGCGCACCTCGACCCGCGGATACCGGGCCCGCACATGGGCTACCGCGGACTCGTCGTAGTCCAGCCCGATCACCCGGCGGGCCACGCCCGCGAGCAGGTCGGCGCCATAGCCTTCGCCGCAGCCCGCTTCCAGCACGTCGCGGTCCGCGCAGCGCCCCGCGAGTTGCTGATAGACGACCTCGTGACGGCGGAACCAGTAGTTCTCTTCGTCCAGGCCAGGGATCGTGCGCTCGCCTGTCAGCGCCAGTACGGCGTCAGCCGCGGGTGGCGGGTCGTCAACGGAAGACTTTCTCCGGGTCGCTTCGTCCCCCGCAAGCGGGAGGTGCCCCCACCTGCCCGCCGGCCCGGTCACAAATGCGCTCATTGCAAGGCAGGCTAACCCGTACGGCGGTGATCGCGAACGCCTCACCCCTACGGGGAGCAGGAACGCAAGCTTCGACCAGCTATGGTGTTTCTGCGGACCACCAGAAGTTACCGGAGAGTAACATTGCGGGTGGAGCGAGAAATGCGACCCATATCTTGCAGCCGGCCAGCTGTAAGACCCTTCCAGGAGGACGAACCACACTCATGACGAAAATCGTGGTCCTGATCAAACAGGTCCCTGACACGTGGTCGGAACGCACGCTGACCGACGGCGACTACACTCTCGACCGCGAGGCCGCCGACGCCGTGCTGGACGAGATCAACGAGCGTGCCGTCGAAGAGGCGTTGCTGATCAAGGAGAAGCAAGCCGCCGACGGTACGGAAAGCACCGTGACCGTTCTGACGGCCGGTCCCGAGCGCGCCACCGAGGCGATCCGCAAGGCGCTGTCGATGGGCGCCGACAAGGCCGTGCACCTGAAGGACGACGGCCTGCACGGCTCCTGCGCCGTTCAGACCGGCTGGGCGCTTGCCCGTGCGCTGGGCACCATCGAAGGCACCGAGCTGGTGATTGCCGGCAACGAGGCCACCGACGGCGCTGCGGGCGCGGTGCCCGCGATCATCGCCGAGTACCTCGGTCTGCCGCAGCTCACCCACGTGCGCAAGCTGTCCGTCGAGGGCGGCAAGGTCCACGGTGAGCGCGAGACCGACGACGGCCTGTTCACCCTCGAGGCCTCGCTGCCCGCGGTGGTGAGCGTCACCGAGAAGATCAACGAGCCGCGATTCCCGTCCTTCAAAGGCATCATGGCCGCCAAGAAGAAGGAAGTCACCACCCTCACGCTCGCCGAGATTGGTGTCGAGCCCGACGAGGTCGGCCTGGGCAACGCCGGCTCCACGGTGACGTCGTCGACCCCGAAGCCGCCCAAGACCGCGGGCGAGAAGGTTGCCGACGAGGGCGAAGGCGGCAATCAGGTCGCCCAGTACCTGGTTTCGCAGAAGATCATCTAAGAGACGAAAAGGCGAAGAAACCCAATGGCTGAAGTATTGGTGCTCGTCGAGCACGCTGAAGGCGCCCTGAAGAAGGTCAGCGCCGAACTCATCACCGCCGCCCGCGCGCTGGGCGAGCCGTCCGCGGTCGTCATCGGCAAGCCCGGCACCGCCGAGCCGCTGGTCGACGGACTGAAGGCGGCCGGCGCGGCGAAGATCTACGTCGCCGAGTCCGACACCGCCGATGACTACCTGATCACTCCGTTCGTCGACGTGCTGGCGTCACTGGCCGAATCGGCCACCCCGGCCGCGGTCGTGCTCGCGGCCAGCGCCGACGGCAAGGAGATCGCCGGTCGACTGGCCGCACGGACCGGTGCCGGCCTGCTGGTCGACGTCATCGAGATCAAGGACGGCCCCGTCGGTGTGCACTCGATCTTCGGTGGCGCCTTCACCGTCGAGGCGCAGGCCAACGGCGACGCCCCGGTGATCACCGTGCGACCCGGTGCGGTCGAGGCCGAGCCGGCCGACGGCGCGGGTGAGCAGGTCACCGTCGAGGTGCCCGAGCCCGCCGAGAACGCCACCAAGATCACCGCCCGCCAGCCGGCCGTCGCCGGCGACCGGCCGGAACTGACCGAGGCCAGCATCGTCGTGTCCGGCGGCCGTGGCGTCGGCAGCGCCGAGAAGTTCAGCGTCGTCGAGGAATTGGCGGACTCCCTGGGTGCCGCCGTGGGTGCGTCGCGCGCCGCGGTGGACTCCGGCTACTACCCGGGCCAGTTCCAGGTGGGCCAGACCGGCAAGACGGTGTCGCCGCAGCTGTACATCGCTCTCGGTATCTCCGGGGCGATCCAGCACCGCGCCGGTATGCAGACCTCGAAGACGATCATCGCGGTCAATAAGGACGAAGAGGCGCCGATCTTCGAGATCGCGGACTACGGCATCGTGGGCGACCTGTTCAAGGTCGCCCCGCAGCTGACCGAGGCGGTCAAGGCTCGCAAGGGCTAGATTTATCGCGCGATTGGGCGCGTTCTGGGGTCCCGCGCTTGCGTGCGGAGTGTGTTCTTGCACACTAGAGCGCGCCCAATTCGTCATTTAGCGTGCACGAACACGTCATACGGTCGTAGGCATCCCGCTGTTCGGCTGGGCGACCGTGCAGCCATGAGCACTGCTTCTGTACTCATCGCCGCTGATCCTTCAACACCGACAACAGACACCCCCCGCTACACCCTGCTGCTGTCCACCGATCCTGCGCTCATCGAGGCCGCGCAGCGCCTTCGTCACGACGTGTTCACCTCCGAACCGGGATTCGCAGTTTCGGGCGCCAGCCCGGGATTTGAAGCTGGTCTGGACGCCGACCGTTTCGACGAGCACTGCGATCACCTGCTGGTCCGTGAGGACAACTCCGGTGAACTGGTCGGCTGCTACCGGATGCTGCCGCCGCCCGGCGCGATCGCGGCCGGAGGTCTTTATACCGCAACGGAATTCGACGTCGGTGGGCTCGATCCGCTGAGGCCGTCACTGGTCGAAATGGGTCGCGCGGTGGTTCGGGAAGATCACCGCAACGGCGGCGTCGTGCTGCTGATGTGGGCAGGCATCCTGGCCTACCTGGACCGCTGCGGCTACGACTACGTCGCGGGCTGCGTGTCGGTGCCGGTGCAGGGGTCCAAGGGCGAGGCACCCGGCAGCCAGATCCGGGGTGTGCGCGACTTCGTGCGGCGCCGCCACGCCGCGCCCTACACGGTGCGTCCCCATCGCCCGGTGATCATCGACGGCAAGGGCCTCGATGACATCGATCTCCCGGCCCGGGTGAGCGTCCCGCCGCTGATGCGGGGCTACCTGCGGCTGGGCGCGCAAGTGTGCGGAGACCCCGCTCACGATCCCGACTTCGGGGTGGGCGACTTCCCGGCGCTCCTGGACAAACGCCAAGCCGACACCCGCTACCTGCGCAGACTGCGGTCGGTCGGGGCGGCGGCTGCGATGGCCGACGGGATCGGATCGTGACGACCGACCAGTCCTGGGTGCCACGGGCGTCGTGCGACTCCAGCTGTGTGCGCGCCGAAGGAGTGGCCGGTCAGCCGGTGGTCGTCGCTTGGCGCGTTGCGATGCGGGCCACCTTCGCGGTGCTCCTGCTCTCGGCGACACCGCTACTGGCGATTCCCATGCCGGGTCGCTCCCACATCCAGCGGGGCTACTGCCGACTGATGTTGCGCTGCCTGGGCGTGCGAATCACCGTGTCCGGTGGGCCGATTCGCAATCTGCAGGGCGTGCTGGTGGTAAGTGGGCATGTGTCCTGGGTGGATATCTTCACGATCGGTTCGGTCATGCCAGGACGGTTCGTCGCCAAGTCGGAGCTGATCAACTGGCCCGGCCTCGGAGTGCTTGCGCGCCTGATGAAGGTCATCCCGATCGAGCGGGCCAACTTGCGGCGGCTGCCCGACGTGGTCGGCACGGTCGCGGCCCGGCTGCGGGCGGGCCAGACGGTCGTCGCGTTTCCCGAGGGCACCACCTGGTGCGGCCTGGCATACGGTCCGTTCCGGCCGGCGATGTTCCAGGCCGCAGTCGACGCGGGTAGGCCCGTGCAGCCGCTGCGGCTGAGCTATCACCATCGCGACGGCAGGCCTTCGACAGTGGCCGCCTACGTCGGCGACGACACGTTGATGTCGTCGATCCGCCGGCTCGTCACCGCCCGCCGCACGGTGGTACATGTGCAGGTCGAGTCGCTGCAGCTGCCAGGAACCTCCCGGCGAGATCTGGCGGCCCGCTGCGAGGCCGCCGTTCGCGGCGACACGTCGCGGCGGACCCGCGGCCACGCGCTCGTGGCCTGACCTCGGAATCGGGACGGCCGTTCCATGGCGGTTACCATGGAACGGTTATGACCTCGCACCCTGCGCCCGACGCTCTTCGCGCGAGCGGCTCATCCGGACAGGATGCTCTTCACGCAAGCGGCTCATCCGGACAGGATGCTCTTCACGCAAGCGGCTCATCGCAGGTCTACCTCGATCACGCCGCCACCACCCCGATGCACCCAGCTGCCATCGAGGCGATGACCGCTGTGCTGGCCACGGTTGGTAACGCGTCGTCACTACACGGCACGGGCCGCGTTGCGCGCCGGCGGATGGAGGAGGCCCGCGAGTCGCTGGCCCACCTGCTTGGCGCTCGCCCGTCGGAGGTGATCTTCACCGCGGGCGGCACCGAGAGCGACAACCTCGCGGTCAAGGGCATCTACTGGGCTCGACGCGATTCGTCGCCGCAACGGCGCAGGATAGTTACCACGCCCATCGAGCACCATGCGGTGCTTGACGCGGTGCAGTGGCTCGCCGAACACGAAGGCGCCGAGGTCACTTGGCTGCCCATTGGCGACGACGGCTCCGTCGCGCCATCCGCGCTTCGTGAAGCGCTGCAGGCGCACGACGACGTCGCGTTGGTGTCGATCATGTGGGCCAACAACGAGGTCGGCACCATCATGCCGATCTCCGAATTGGCTGCCATCGCAGCGGAATTCAACGTGCCGATGCATAGCGACGCCATCCAGGCGGTCGGCCAGATTCCGGTCGACTTCGCGGCTACCGGCCTGTCGGCGATGAGTGTCGCAGCCCACAAGTTCGGTGGCCCGACGGGCGTCGGCGCGCTGCTACTGCGGCGCGACACCAACTGTGTGCCGCTGCTGCACGGTGGTGGCCAGGAGCGCGACGTCCGCTCCGGCACACCGGATGTCGCCGGGGCGGTCGCAATGGCCGCCGCCGCGAAGGTGGCGATCGAGGGCCTTGTGGCCAACAACGCTCGCGTGCAGACGTTGCGCGACCGGCTGATCGACGGCGTGCTGTCGACGATCGACGACGTCCACCTCAATGGCGCGACCGGTGATGCGCGCCTGCCAGGCAACACCCATTTCACCTTCCGCGGCTGCGAAGGCGATTCGCTGCTGATGCTGTTGGATGCCAAGGGCGTCGAGTGCTCGACGGGTTCGGCGTGCACCGCCGGTGTCGCCCAGCCGTCGCATGTGCTGCTCGCGATGGGCGCCGACCCGGCAAGCGCGCGCGGCTCGCTGCGGCTGTCGTTGGGCCACACCAGCACCGAGGCCGACGTCGATGCCGCGCTGGCGGTATTGCCCGCGGCGGTTGAGCGGGCGCGCCAGGCGGCGCTCGCCAGCGCGGGAGCAGCCGAACAATGAGAGTGCTCGTCGCTATGAGCGGCGGCGTCGACTCGTCGGTGGCCGCCGCGAGGATGGTCGACGCGGGTCACGACGTCGTCGGCGTGCATCTGGCGTTGTCGGCCGCACCGGGCACGCTGCGCACTGGATCACGGGGTTGCTGCTCGAAGGAGGACGCCGGTGACGCTCGCCGCGTCGCCGATGTTCTCGACATCCCGTTCTACGTATGGGATTTCGCTGACCGCTTCTCCGAAGACGTGATCGACGACTTCGTGTCGTCCTACGCCCGTGGCGAAACACCGAACCCGTGTGTGCGGTGCAACGAGCGAATCAAATTCTCCGCGTTGGCGGCCCGCGCGTTGGCGCTGGGCTTCGATGCGGTCGCCACCGGCCATTACGCGCGCCTTTCCGACGGCCGACTGCGCCGCGCCGTCGACCACGACAAGGACCAGTCGTATGTGCTGGGCGTGCTGACCGCCGACCAATTGCGCCATGCGGTGTTCCCGATCGGCGACACGCCGAAGCCCCAGATTCGCGAGGAAGCCGCCCGTCGCGGGCTGGCCGTGGCCGAGAAGCCCGACAGCCATGACATCTGCTTCATCCCGTCGGGGGACACCCGCGCGTTTCTTGGCGCGCGCATCGGCGTGCGCCGCGGCGCGGTCATCGACGCGGGTGGCACGGTGCTCGCCGAACACGATGGCGTGCACGGCTTCACCATCGGACAGCGCAAGGGTCTTGGCATCGCAGGCCCAGGACCCGACGGGCGGCCCCGCTACGTCACCGGCATCGATGCCGATACCGGCACCGTGCAAGTCGGCGACGCCGCCGAGCTGAACGTCTGGACGCTATCCGGGGACAGGCCGGTGTTCACCTGCGGCGCTGCGCCGAGCGGCCCGGCGGAGTGCGCCGTGCAGGTGCGAGCGCACGGAGGCATCGCCGACGGCGTCGCCGAGCTGCGCGGCCGGCAGTTGGTGGTCGACCTGCGCGCCCCGCTGCGCGGGGTGGCGCCGGGTCAAACGATGGTGCTCTACCGCCCCGATCCCGACGGCGACGAGGTCATCGGCAGCGCGACCATCGCCTCGGCTAGCTGACCGGTAGGCGTATCGCACCGTGCCTGCAGACTTCTTCTCCACCAGACGCATATCTGTCCGGAACGAGCGAAATAGTACAGGTCGAGCGTTGGCTGCGGCGGACACGACTACACAACTGCGCGAACTCCTCGCAAGGAGTTGGCACTGGCGACCCAATTCGGTATCGCGCCGTCGGCATGGTGGTATGTGATGGTGTCGCGAGTGTTTTCTAGCCTGGTCCCGGTGCGAGTCACGGTGGCCTATGCGGTGATGCTGGTCGTCGTCGCGACCACTTTGTTGGTGTTGGGTCCGCGAGCGCAAGACGACGTGATCAGTCACATGAGCACCAATCTGCACAACCTGAGACACGGTCATCTCGGCACGCTTCTTGGCAGCGCGTTTGTCACGGCCGGTGCACAGATCTACGTTTTGCTGCCGGGACTGGTGTGCCTGCTGGCGTTGGCGGAGCTGCTCTGGCATGGGAGACGTCTGGTCCTCGCGTTCGCTTTCGGTCATATAGGGGCCACGTTGATCGTCGCTGCCGGCCTGGCCGCCGCGATCGGGTTCGGCTGGCTGCCTACCTCGGTCACCCGTGACAGTGACGTCGGGATCAGCTACGGCGCCGCCGCCGTGCTTGGCGCCCTGAGTGCCGCGATACCGTCCCGCTGGCGACCGGCATGGATCGGCTGGTGGCTGGCTATCGCCGCGCTCGCGACGGCGTCGGGGCAGGATTTCACTCCAGCCGGCCATACGGTCGCGCTTGTCTTGGGCATGCTTCTGTGCACCCGGTTCCACTCGACCGGACACTGGACATCCCTGCGATTGGGGCTGTTGGCGGGCGGTGCCGCGTTCGGCTACCTGATATTTACCGAGTTATCGCTGTTGATGGCGCCCGTCGCTGGACTGGCAGGGGTGCTGGTCGCGCTCAGCGCGCAATGGTTGGCACTGCGCTGGCGAAGTCGACGACCACGCCAATCGGCAGCCGTCTCGATGCCGCTGAATTCATCGGCCATCTGACCGAGCAGGCGTCCGCCATAGTCGCACCGAATGAGTAAGCCCACTCAAATCATCGCCGAGTCCGAACGCACGAAGGCACGCGCCGGCTATTGAGCCTGACGCCGAATTGCGTTGCCACCCCACCGGCAAGATCCTCAAGCGGGACACGCGCGAAATCGAGGTGGAATAGCTATCGCAACCACTGGGTCAAACCTGCCTACTGATCGGCGGTGTCGTCCATTTCGTCCTTCCGCGGCCGGGGATCGTCGCGGTGAAATGCATCGCTAGCCGGGCACCCTATTGAGAATGTTGGTCAGCACGATGTCCGGTACTGACTCGGGAAACGCGCACGAGGTGACCTCCACCAGGACGACGTTCTTCACGCGGTAGTCGCGCCCGCAGCCGTTGCCGGGACGCGTCTGCACCGAGTCGGGGGTCGCGTTCCACTCACCGACGAACATGGGCCCCAACGCCGTCGAGCCGCAGCCGCCGACGAGGCCGACCAAGTCGTCGAATGCGCGGCGGGCGGTGGCGGGATCGCGGTAGGCCGCCGCGCCCTCGGAGATCAGACCGCCGCGGGGTGGATTCTGAAACGTCGTCTTGTGAAATCCCTCGACGTCGGGGCCGAAGGTTTGAGTCTCTTCGAAGATCCATTGGCATTGCGGTGGGGCGGTTTTCGCGAGTTGATCGATGTCGACGGGGGCCTTTCCATCCATGCTCGGGATGATCGTCAGGTCGTCGCCCGCCCCGGTGATCGCCCGCATCTGCGACTGGTCGAGCATCAGCGTCTCGACGTCGACCGGTGACAGGGATGCGTCGTCGAGGCCGGGAACCGACCGCAGCGCGCGGCCGCCCACCGTATGCGAGCAACCCGCGGCCACCATGACCGCAACGCACCAGACGGCCAATGGTCTGGCTGACACCGGCATGACGTCATCCCCCTTCCCGGATCGAGACTAACCGGATCGAATATTGTTCAACGAGTGAGTGTTTTCGCCGCAGCGACCGGCATCGGGTCATGGCCAGGTTCGTCTGCGCGCGAGGCGGCCGAGATCGTGATCGGCGAACTGCACACGCTTCCTCATCTGGTCGAATTGCCTGGCCGTGGCGTCGGAGCCGACATGATCGGCCGGGCGGGAGCGCTGCTGGTCGACATCGGCATCGACACGGTGCCCCGCGGCTATCGCATCGCTGCTGGCCGTAGCGCCGTCGTGCGTCGGGCCGCCAGCCTGCTCGACGAGGACATCGACGCGCTCGAAGAGGCGTGGGAGAAAGCCGGCCTGCGCGGCGGAACGCGCACCGTGAAGGTGCAAGCGCCGGGCCCCATCACGCTGGCCGCTGCGCTCGAGCTGCCCGGCGGCCACCGCGCGATCACCGACGCCGGCGCGGTGCGGGACCTGGCCGGGTCGCTGGCCGAGGGGGTGGCCGCCCACCGCGCGCAGCTTGAGAGGCGCCTCGGTACTTCGGTGGTGGTGCAGTTCGATGAGCCGTCGCTACCGGCAGCACTCGAGGGCAGGCTGACCGGGGTGACCAGCGTCACGCCGGTGCACGCGGTCGACGAGTCGGTGGCGATCGGTCTGCTCGACGACTGCGTTGCCGTCGTCGGTGCCGAGGTGGCGCTGCACAGCTGTGCCGCCGGTCTACCGTGGAAGACCTTGCAGCGCAGCACCATTCGTGCAGTGTCGGTTGACGTGTCCACGCTGACGGCCGCCGATCTCGACGGGGTAGGGGACTTCGTTGACTCGGGCCGGACGGTTCTGCTGGGCGTCGTCCCGACAACGGCGCCGACGGCGCGGCCGTCGGCGGAAGAGATCGCCAAGGCCGCGGTCGATCTGACCGACCGGCTCGGGTTCGCACGCTCGGTGCTGCGCGAGCGGATCGGCATCACGCCGACATGTGGGCTGACGGGAGCCACGCGGCAGTGGGCGCGGACCGCCATCGAGTTGGCGCAGAAAGCCGCAGACGCGTTCGCAGAGGACCCGGACGCGATCTAGGTTTATTACGCAACCAAAAGGTTGCGCGTCGTGCGATCCGCGGTTAGCCTGATAGGCAACCAGGAGGTTGCACATGACTAGCGATCAGATCGAGAAAGAAGTTGTGCTGCGCGCTCCGCTGGAGCGGGTGTGGAAGGCGATCAGCGACGCCGACGAGTTCGGCCGGTGGTTCGGGGCCCGCTTCGGCGGCCCGTTCGTCGCCGGGGCATCGGTGACCAGCGTGATGACCCCGACGACGGTCGACGTCGACGTTGCACGGGCCCAGGAGCCGTACGCGGGCAAGGGCGACACCTGGCAGATCGTCGCGGTGGAGCCGCAGCGGCGGCTGGCCTTCCGGTGGCACCCCTACGCGGTCGAGTCGGGCATCGACTACTCGCAGGAGCCCACCACGTTGGTGGAGTTTACCCTCACGGAGACCAACGACGGCGTGCTCCTGCGCATCGTCGAATCCGGGTTCGATGCGATTCCGGCCGAGCGTCGGGTGTCGGCATTCGAACACAACAGCGAGGGCTGGGCCGCCCAGACCGAACTGGTGCGCAAGTATCTCGCTCTCAGCGATAAGGTGTGAGCACGTCCGCGACCGCCGTCGCCAAGGCCCCGCTTTTCGACGCGCTGGGAGATCCCAATCGCCTGCGCATCGTCACGCGGCTGTGCGACGGCGGCCCGTGTTCCACCTCACAAGTCGCGCAGGTGATTCCGGTGAGCCGCCAGGCGGCCACGAAACATTTGCTGTTGTTGGAGGCGGTCGGCCTGGTGCGCAGCGAACGCCAGGGCAGGGAACGAATCTGGCGAATCGAACGGGAACCGCTCGCCGACGCGAGCGACTACCTCACCGCCCTGTCGAGGCGCTGGGATCAGGCGATTGATCGGTTGCGTGCGTACGTCGAGGACGCCTAGACGGGCTGCCGTACATTTGCATGCATTGCTCGAACCTTGTGGCTCGACGGGCACCGGCATGCGAGAATGCAATTCGCACTCCGTCGAAATGTCTTTGCCACTCGCAGGAGAGGAACTGTGGCCCAAGCGAACCTCCGCCTCGCGGCAGGTGTTGGTGTCATGGCCGTGGGTCTTCTGGTGGGCGGGCCCAGCGTGGCCGTGGCGATCGCCGAACCTGGCGGTGGTTCGCACTCCGGCCACTCCGACAACGGCAGGGGCTCGGACGACAGCGGTCGCGGCAGTTCGCGCGGCGGTTCGGACGTCAGCGACAACAACGTCACCAACGGCAACCGCAGTGCCCAGAAGTCCGCCACCGTCGCCGCCCCACGAACAAAGGTCGGATCGGGTCGCGATGCGGGCACTTCCGAGGCGCGGCCGGGCTCCGGTTACAGCCCTGACCCTCCGTTCAAGCCGCCGAAGGTGACGTTCGGCGACGGTCGGACGCCCGGCGTGCAGAACAACGACGAACCACCGCGCGTACTCTATGTCGCTCCCGAGCCTGCGCCGCCGCCCCCACCGCCGCCGGTCGTCATCGCACCGGCTCCGTCGTGGGTCGACAGGATCAATCTGCCGCCAGTCGTGGCCCAGGAGCTTCGCGTCAGGCAGGCAGCTGACCTGACCGATCCGATGTGGGGCGTCGCAGGGCTGCTGCTGATCCCCGCCACCGGCGCCGTCCTCGGATATAGGCAGGCGCGGGCGGCGCAGGCGGCCGCGGAACTAGGTCGACACCCGTAGATCCTTGCGCAGAATCTTGCCAGAAGCCGACTTCGGAATCGCCTCGATGAACTCGACCTGACGCACCTTCTTGTACGGTGCGACCTGGCCCGCGACGAACGCGATTACCTCGTCCTCCGTCAATTCGGCGCCAGATTGCTTTACCACGAAGGCCTTCGGCAGCTCTTCGCCCTCGTCGTCCTTGACTCCGATCACTGCCGCGTCGGCGATCGACGGATGGCTCAGCAGCAGCGCCTCGAGTTCGGCCGGCGGCACCTGGTAGCCCTTGTACTTGATCAGCTCCTTGAGCCGGTCAACGATGTAGACGCAGCCACATGCGTCTATCTGCGCCAAATCCCCTGTGTGAAGCCAGCCTTCGTCGTCGATGGTTTCGCGGGTGGCCTGCTCGTTACCGAGGTAGCCCGCCATCACGTTGGGCCCCTTGAACCACAGTTCTCCGGTCTCGCTGAGACCCTCTGCGGGAAGGTCGATTTCGTCGCCGGTGTCGGGATGGATGAGTTTGGAGGCCGCATTGGACACGGTCCACCCGACCGAGCTCAGCGGTGCAACCATCCCCATGTTCCGCACACCTCCGTCGAACGGGGTGATGTGGCTGACCGGGCTCAGCTCGCTCATCCCGTAGCCCTGCACCACCCGGCAACCCAACCGCTTCGCGACGGCGTGGCCGAGGTCGGCATCCAGTGGTGCGGCGCCCGACATGACGGTGTTCAGTGAGGACAGGTCGTACTCGTCGATCAGCGGATGCTTGGCCAGCGCGATGGCGACGGGCGGCGCGATGAACACGACCGTGCACTTGTGGTTCGCGATGTTGCCAAGGAACTCGCCGAGGTCGAAGCTCGGCATGACCACCAGCCGTGCCCGCGCATGCAGGGCGGCGTTGAGCAGCACCGTCATTCCGTAGATGTGGAAGAACGGCAGCACCGCAAGGACCACGTCTTCGGGGTCGATCCCGTGTAGCGGTCGGATCTGCGCGACGTTGGCCACCATGTTGCGATGCGTCAGCATCACGCCCTTGGGGTTGCCGGTGGTTCCGGAGCTGTACGGCAGCGCCGCGAGATGTGACGACGGAGCGAAGCTCACCTGCGGTGCGGGCAGTCCCTTCGCCATCAGATCAGCGGCGTTGGGGTGGCCGGTTGCGTCCTGCCCCTCGCCGTCGAGCACCACCAGATCGGCATCGGCCAAACCCACACCGGCGGCGGCTTCTTTGGCCTGGGCCAGCAGCGATGTGACCGTGACCAGCATCTTGGCCTTCGAATCGGTCAACTGCTTGGCGATGTCTTTGGCCGTGAACAGCGCGTTGATGGTGGTGGCCGTGGCACCCGACCGCAGGATGCCGTGGAACGCGACCGCGAAGCCCGAACTGTTCGGTGACAGAAGACCGACGACATCGCCGACACCGAGGCCACGGCCGGCCAGCGCACCGGCGAACGCGTCGATGCGCCCGATCATCTCGCGGTAGGTGGTCTGCCTGCCGGACTTCGCATCGACCAGGGCGACCCGGTCGAGGTCAGCGTCGTCGAGTTCGGCGAATAGGAAGTCGTAGACGTTCTTGGACGGGATCTCGACCTCGGGGAAGGGACTCGCGAAACTCATTACGCCTCCGATGGAATCATGGCCTGCCGACTACCTGGTCAAACGTCGTCGAGCTGCTTAATGAGCTTCTTGGGTGCGATCAACCGGAACGACGAGTCGATCAGCTCCCGCACCTCGTCCCAGTCCACCTTCTTCTCCGTCAAGTCCAGTCCGAGCCAGCCCGACGGGCCCATGTAGGCGGGGTAAAAGAACCGAGCGTCCTGCTCGAGGGCCCGGCGGTCGCTCTCGTCGACCTTGACCAGGATCGAGTACGGGTAGGCGCTGTATTCGCCTTTGATGTCGGTCTTGGCGTTGCCGCCGTACATGACGAAGATCTTCGGCGCGCAGAACACCGGCCTGCCCCAGGAGATCTTCTCGAATGCCGCCGGGAAGCCCAGGCAGATCCCGCGCACGTCCGCCAGCCCGAGGTCGCCGTCGCCGAACATGATCGGATGCGGCATGTTGTCAGCGTAACGGCGCCGCGGGCTGGCGTTTCCGTGTCGGGCGGCTCGGTTAGCCTGCGAGGGTGAGCCCGAAGAAGCCGCACGCTGCGCTCGCGCAACAGGCCGACCAAGCCCCGGACGCCCACGTGCGCCGGCGCTGGCAGGTACTCGCCGATGAGGTGCGCGAGCACCAGTTCCGCTACTACGTGCGGGACGCGCCGATCATCTCCGACGCGGAGTTCGACAAGCTGCTGCGCGAGCTGCAGGCGCTCGAGGAGCAACACCCCGAGCTGCGCACACCGGATTCGCCAACGCAGTTGGTTGGCGGTGCCGGTTTCGCCACCGACTTCACCTCGGCCGAGCATCTCGAACGGATGCTGAGCCTGGACAACGTTTTCACGCCGGAGGAGCTCGCGGCGTGGGCGGCGCGCATCAAGGGCGAGATCGGCGATGACGCGCACTACCTGTGCGAGCTCAAGATCGACGGCGTCGCGCTCGCATTGGTGTACCGCGACGGCCGGCTGGTGCGGGCGGCCACCCGCGGCGACGGCCGCACCGGCGAGGACGTCACGCTCAACGCCCGCACCATCGAAGATGTTCCTGAGAAGCTCACCAGCACAAATGAATTCCCGCTTCCGCGAGTGCTGGAGGTACGCGGCGAAGTCTTCTTCCGGGTCGCCGACTTTGAGGACTTGAACGCCGGCCTGGTCGCGGAGGGCAAGCCGCCGTTCGCGAATCCGCGCAACAGCGCGGCAGGTTCGCTGCGCCAGAAGAATCCCGCCGTCACCGCCCGCCGCAAGCTGCGGATGATCTGCCACGGGCTGGGCCACGCCGAGGGCTTCAGCCCGAAGACGCTGCACGACGCCTACCGCGCGCTCAAGGCGTGGGGCCTGCCGGTGTCCGACCACACCGCCCGAGTGCAGGGCATCGACGCGGTCACCGAACGCATCGCCTACTGGGGTGAGAACCGGCACGACGTCGAACACGAGATCGACGGCCTGGTAGTCAAGGTCGATGAGGTGGCGCTGCAGCGGCGGCTCGGCTCGACGTCGCGGGCGCCGCGCTGGGCGGTGGCTTACAAGTACCCGCCCGAAGAGGCGACCACCAAGCTTCTGGACATCCGGGTCAACGTCGGACGCACCGGCCGGGTCACCCCGTTCGCCTTCATGGAGCCGGTGAAGGTCGCGGGCTCCACGGTCAGTCAGGCCACGCTGCACAACGCGTCGGAGGTCAAACGCAAGGGCGTCCTGATCGGCGATAACGTCGTGATCCGCAAGGCCGGCGACGTGATTCCCGAGGTGCTGGGTCCGATCGTCGACCTGCGCGACGGGACTGAACGCGAATTCGAAATGCCCACAACGTGTCCCGAGTGCGGTACCAAGCTGGCGCCGGCCAAGGAGGGCGACGCCGACATTCGCTGCCCCAACGCACGCGCTTGTCCGGCACAACTGCGGGAGCGAGTGTTTCATGTCGCGAGCCGCGGCGCATTCGACATCGAGGGCCTTGGGTACGAGGCGGGCATCGCGCTGCTCAAGGCCGGTGTGATCACAGACGAAGGCGATCTGTTCAGCATCACCGAGGATGACCTGCTGCGCACAGATCTGTTCACCATCAAGGGCGGCGGTGTGTCGGCCAACGGCAAACGGCTGCTGGCCAATTTGGACAAGGCCAAGGCCCAGCCGTTGTGGCGGGTGCTGGTCGCTCTGTCGATCCGCCACGTGGGTCCGACCGCCGCTCGCGCGCTGGCCACCGAGTTCGGCAGCCTCGACGCGATCGTCGACGCGCCCGAGGAGCAGCTGGCCGCAGTGGAGGGCGTGGGTCCGACGATCGCCGCGGCGGTTGTCGAGTGGTTCACCGTCGACTGGCACCGCGCGATCGTCGACAAGTGGCGCGCGACCGGGGTGCGGATGGCCGACGAACGCGACAACAGCGTAGAGCGAACGCTCGAGGGCCTGTCGATCGTCGTCACCGGGTCGCTCACCGGGTACTCCCGCGATGACGCAAAGGAGGCGATCGTCGCGCGCGGGGGAAAGGCGGCCAGTTCGGTGTCGAAGAAAACCGCCTATGTGGTGGCCGGTGATTCACCCGGATCGAAGTACGACAAGGCCGTCGAACTCGGTGTACCGGTTCTCGACGAGGACGGCTTCCGCCGACTGCTGGAGGACGGGCCCGACGGCGTCTGACTTAACGCCGAAACGGACGTTTCGGCGCAAAAGTCAGCGCAAGATCGTGGCGATGATCCCGGCCAGGTAGCCCAGCCGCGCAACCTCGGACGGCCGGAACTCCGGCCCGCCCGGCCGTCCCAGCACCATGGCGGTGTGCGGCTCACCCAGCGGCGCCGCCGCCAGCGTCGTGTCCATGTCGCGCCACACCTGCGGCACCCAGTCCGCGGTGTCGTCGAGGGCCTCGGCGTGGTCGAGGGGCAGCCACGGCGTTTCCGCCGCCTGCGTTTCGGGAGCTCCTGGACTGCCGACGACGCGCTCCGGGCCCGAATCGCTCAGTCTGATCACAGTGCACCAGCCGACGCGCAGCACGTGGGGTGCCTCGTCGACAAGCACCTGCAGCTGCTTGTGCTTCCCGTCGGCCGCGGCGACGTGGTCGATGAGCTCCAGCTCCCGGTGCGCCTCGAGCAGCCCGGTGTGCGGGCGGATGGCATCAACGTAGACGCCGTTGA
>JAOPVX010000065.1 GCA_025965975.1 Mycobacterium sp.
TCCGCGACGAGCGACCGATAGGCCGCGAAACCGGTCGTGCACCGCTGCAGGAACTCATGATCGATGGCCTTGGGGTCGGTCTCCGCCCGCTCGAGCACCACCTTCGCCACCCCGCGCAACAACGCCAAGTCGCCACCGACGCGAGGCTGAACGTTCATGTCTCCGGTCTGCTGCTTGCGCATACGGATCGTGCCGCTACGTTGTGTCGGCGGGACCGAGGAGTCGTACTTCCTCGTTGTCCATCGCTGACTGCACCTCGCGCAGCACGATGTCGTCGATGCGGTTCTGGTCGCGAAGCTCGGTGACAGCCCGACGCTTGTGATCCAGCACGCCTAGGCGCACCCGTCGAACGAGGTCGTCCGTGTCTGCGGCGGTGGTGTCCTCGGCGCCGTCTTCGCTGGCTTGGACTACCGCGGCGCGATCCTCGTATTCCTTTCGCAGACGGTCAAGTAGTTCGTCGTCGACGCCGAGGTCAGCGGCGACGGCTGGTAGCGCGTCGAGGGCGGCGGCGGCACTGTGGCTGCGGGCGAGATGCAATTCGTCGGCGCGGGCGCTGTCTTCGGGTAGCTGGGCCCAGCGGACGACGGCCGGAAGCGTGGAGCCCTGGACCAGGACGGTCAACACAATCACGACCGTAGTGACGAACACGATGAGGTTGCGATCGGGAAATGGTGCGCCGGTGTTGGTGGTCGTCGGGACCGCGAGCGCAGCGGCGAGCGATACCGCGCCGCGGAACCCGGCCCAGCTGTTGACGGCGCGCTGACGCCAGCCGAGGCGGCGGGCGCGCTGTACGGCGCGCCGGTCCACGGCACGAATCAGCGCATCCGTGATTTCCGACCAGGCGATGCGGGTTGCGACGACGACGCCGGTGACGGCAAGAGCCACGATGACGGCATGCCACAGGCCGCCCTCGACGCCGGCGATGCCCCGGATGGCCCCGGGGATCTGCACTCCGACGAACACGAACAGCGAGCCGTTGATCAGGAATGTGGCGAGGTCCCAGAACGCGTATGCCTGGATGCGCGAGCGGGCACGGATCACGCGCGGCCCGGAGTAAGTCAGCACCATTCCGGCGACCAGGACAGCGACGACACCGCTGGTGTGAATGCTTTGAGCGAGCAAGAACGCCGCAAAAGGCGTCAGCACGCTCAGGGCTCCTTCCTCCAGCGGCGAGTCGAGTCGGCGACGCAGCAGGGTCACGGCCATGCCGACCAACAGCCCAGCGGCGATACCGCCGGCGTAGGAGCCGACGAAGCGGCCCACAAGGGCGGCCGGGCTCAGGGCGGTGCCGCCGGTCGCGACGGCGACGGTGATGGCGAACAGGACCAGCGCGGTCCCGTCATTGATGATGCTCTCGGCTCGCAGAGTGGTCAGCGTCCGGCGGGGCAGCCTTTTCGCCAGCCCGGCCACCGCCGCAGCGTCGGTGGGGGCCAGGACCGCGCCAAGCACCCACGCCGCGTGCGAGCCGACTCCGAGCGCCTGTGCGGTCAGGGAAACCGTTGCCGCGGCGACGATTACCAGGACGACGCTGCGCAGCACGATGATGCGCAAGTTGGCGCGGACCTCGCGAAGGCTGATGTTGAGGCTCTCCCAATAGAGGATCGCCGGCAAGAACAGCAGCAGCACGATTTGCCCATCGAGGCGGATGCCGCCGAAACGAGGGATCAGGCCCAGCAGGGCGCCGAACACGATGAGCAACACCGGGGGAGCCACGCGGTACCGACCGCCGAGGACCGTCCCCAGTATCACCGTGGCAATGAGCGTGACGACAACGACAAGCCCGAACACCAGCACATCTTCTCAGGCGCAGGTGTCGCCGGACGAGCGCGGCGAACGTCTATTGAGTTCCGCTACAGGCATGTATCGATAGGAACGCCCACGGACCATCTCTCTGCGGAGCTGCCGCGGGCAGACTGCGTGCCATCCCCCAGCTAGCAGGTACAACCGTCTACCAGCTAGCAGGAATGTGTGACTGTAGCTAACGGGAGGAAACTGGGCCGTGATGTCGGCCACCGAGCCGTTGCGCTGCCTTCTCGTTGATGACAGCACAGCTTTCCTGCAAACCGCCGCCCGCATGCTCCAACGCGACGGCGTCACCGATGTGCGGACGGCGTCGACAATCGCTGAGACGCTGCGGTGTATGGAGGAATTCCGTCCCGATGTCACGCTCGTCGACGTGTACCTCGGCGACGAAAGCGGCTTCGACCTTGTTGAGCAGCTTGATCGCGGCGGCTGGTGCGCCCGTTCAGCGGTAATACTGACCTCGACCCACGACCAGCAGGAGTTCGTCGAGATGATCGCCGCGAGCCCGGCAGTCGGTTTCTTATCAAAGATGGCGTTCTCACCTCGCGCAATTCGCGATCTGGTGACCGCCCGGCACGGCACCGATTCGGCCGGCTCACGCGGGTCACCTACATAGAGCTATAACCACACGCCGCATCGGCGCGGGCTGATCCGCCGACCGTGGACTTGCCCGGTGTCCGCGTCATATACGACACACGCCTTTGATCCGTTGACCGAAAGTGTTCCCCCTGAGCGAGCAGCTACCGCCTGCGCCCTTTCGCCGGCTGGTTTCTGGTGAGCCAGCGACGGTTCAATGACTCGGGTATTAAATCGAATCCGAGTGGGGGGAAAGGTCATTCGTCTGATCTGCCCCGTTGCACCGCCCGTACTCAAGTCGGCTGCGGGGCGTCGGATCATCCTGCGTAACTTCGTTTGTCATGGCGAGGGGCTGAGTGCGGCTCGAACCCTGGACTTGTTCTTCGCCGATCCCATGGGCTGCACGATCATGCCCGATCTTTTGGCGTGGCGTGACACGGTGGAGCCGCTGGACCCTGCCATGCCCCATCACTCTCGCATGGGCAGAAGTTGATCGATTTGTTCCGGCAACGACGTACGGCAGGATTGCACGGAACGGCTGCCAGGCGCTACGCGGATTGCTTTGCCCGGCGTCGGTCACAACGCCATGGTCGACGATCCAGGCCTGGTAGCTCGGACGATCTTGGCTGTGACCGGCGTTGGGGTCTAGGCCGGACCGGCGTTCAAGCCGACGCATGTTGGTTGAGGTCGCCCTCTGCGAGTTCGGAGACTTCATGGTTGGGAACTCAGCCGGCGGCCTGGTGTAGTGCGTAGTAGGGGCCTCGTGCCAGATAAATCCGGTGGTGATGCGGTCGTCGGTTTCAGCGACCTGGTCGAGGCGCGGAATCAGCCTGGTGCGCGGTCTTGTTTAGTGACCAAGATTTTTTTGCAGCTTCCTCCGACAAGCGCATACTTACATGATGTCGCCACGACGATCGTGGCTCCCGAGTTCTAGCTGGGCGTGATGTGCGGTCGGGTTTCTGGGGGCGTCAGGCCGGCGCGCGTTGGCGCAGGTTCGGGCCTTGTCTGATGCGGCCGCTGATGCCCTGGAGGGTTGCCGCGATTCTGCTGGCGGTCGGCGGGGTGTTTCTTGTCATCGACGTCGTTTTGGTGATTTGGCTCCGGCACACCACGGGCAGGGATGCGGTCGGCGTGGTCGTCGTCGTGTTGATGGGTGCGGCATTGTTGGCCAACTATGTCGCGGGCGTGGCGGCCGGAGGTGCGTTCCAGGCGCGTCGAGGCGGTGTAACTGACCGGTCGGTCGGGGTCAGCCGGCCGGCAGTCCTGCTGCGGGTGTTGCGGCCGGTAACGCCATCACGGGTTTCCGCGCTTGCGTTATCGGTCGGCGCGGCCTGTGTTGTCGTCGAAGCCGTTTTGGTGCTTCTGCTTAGAGAAGTCGATGCCCGCGATCCGGTCGGCGTGGTCGTCGCGGTATTGGTGGGTGTGGCATTGCTGACCAATTTTGCCGCCGGAGTGGCGGCGACACGTGGCCGTGCGCACCGGGGCAGCGATGGCGACCCGGCGGCCGAATCGGCTCGATCGATGCCGCCCAGTCACAGCTCCGCGGACGAGATGAGCCGGCACTCGGCGCGAACTGGTCTGCCGTCGTTGTTGGTGCTCCCGGGAGGTCCTTCGCTTGCGGTCGGGATTGTCGTTGCGGTCGCGGCTATTGCGGTCGAGACGGTTTTGGTTTGGTTGTTGCAGCATCAAGATCCTGGCGAGGCGTTCGAACTGATTTTCCTGCTGGGTGTCTTGGTTGTCTCCGCCGGGTGGGGCTTGGGCCTGGCGGTCGCCACGTCGCTGGTTAGCGCTATCGTGCTGGTCTACGCGCGGGACTGGCATTCTGGGCAGTTCCCAATTTTCAACTTCGAAAATGGTGTGGTTGTTCTCGTCTTCTTGGTTGTGGCGTTGTGCACGAATTTTGTCGCCGGGCTGGCGCGAGCACGTGAGATCGAGGCCGATGACCGCCGACGTGAGGCTGAGGTTGCAGCGGCCATGTTGCGGAAAAGCCGCGACAGCGTCACCGTGCTGGCCACGCAGCAGGAAGCCTTGCGGCGGGTGGCGACCCTGGTCGCCCGGGGCGTCAGCCCGTCGGAGGTGTTCACCGCGGTGGCCGAAGAAATGGCCCGCTGCCTGCGGGTGGAGACCGCCCAGGTGCTTCGCTACGAGCCCGATGGCGCGGTGATCGTCGTTGCTTCTTACGCCGAACCTAGTGTGCAACCGATTGCGGTCGGCCAGCGCCTAACACAGGAGGGAGACAACCTCCCCGCGGCGGTGTTACGCACCGGTGGCAGCGCGCGGATGGACAGTCACGAGGGCGCCGCTGGCTCCCTCACCGCCCGCATCCGTGAGCTGGACCTGCGGTCGCGGGTCGGCGCACCTGTTGTCGTGGATGAACGGGTGTGGGGGGTGGTGATTGTCGGCTCGTCGCGACGTGAGCCACTACCAAGCGACACCGAGGAGCGCATCGGTGACTTTGCCGATCTCGTTGCCACCGCGCTTGTTAACGCCGTCACCCGTGCAGAGCTAATCGCCTCGCGTGCGCGGATCGTGGCGGCGGCTGATGAGGCCCGGCGCCGCCTGGAACGCGATCTGCACGACGGCGCTCAACAACGGCTGGTCTCCTTCGGCCTACAGCTACGCATGGCGCAGGCTTCCGTGCCGGCCGAACTCGATGACCTCAAAAGCGATCTGTCTCAACTTGTCTCGGGTGTGACGGGCGTATCAACAGAACTCCAGGAGATTTCCCGCGGGATTCATCCGGCCATCCTGTCAGAGGGCGGACTGGGCCCAGCGTTAAAGTCACTAGCCCGCCGATCAACGGTTCCGGTCAGCTTCGACGTCGCGATCGAGCAACGGTTGCCCGACCCGGTGGAGGTCGGCGCCTACTACGTGGCGGCCGAGGCGCTGACCAACGCCGCTAAGCACGCCCAAGCCTCCGAGGTGAGCGTGCGTGCCGAAACCAGGGACCATGCCCTTTATCTGTCGATCCAAGACAACGGAATCGGCGGAGCCGACTCCCGCAAAGGCTCCGGACTTGTCGGACTGAAAGACCGCATCGAAGCGCTCGGCGGTCAGATTCTCGTGGAAAGCCCTCGCGGAAGAGGGACATCCATGCGCGTCACCATCCCGCTCGGCGCCCAATGATGAGTGACCGGAGCCCGAGACGCCCATCCTTTGGGGACCAATTGGGGACCACACGTTATGCGCGCCGGTGAACGACCTGCGTGTCTGTGCACGTCATGCACGGCCAGCGCAGCGCCGCAGACGGTCGCGCGACCTGCGGAAATGCGTTACCGCTACTTACTGGGGGTCAAGTGGTCGCAGGTTCAAATCCTGTCAGCCCGACCAGAGAAAAGTAAGTCCTGAACTGCGGCGATCTGGCGCTACCTGCTGACTGTGCCGGAGCCTTTGGGGCCAATTTGGGACCACGCTGGAGGCGACCTTGCAAATCTTCGTGCTTGCGTCGGACTCGTATTGACATTGCGCGGATCTGACGTACGAAAGGGCGGCAGCGCTGACCCCGGCCTTCTGTATCCGAATTTGTGGTTGATCCGTCCTTCGGATCCGGTCCGCCATTTCACCTTTTCGCGGAAGGCTCGCCGGTGTTCGAACTCGCTGCGTGCGGTGCTGGGTTTACTCATGCGTGGGATCGCCACAGCGTGTACGCCAAGTTCATGGAGGTCGCGTTCCACCGATGCCTGGCCGTAGCCGCGGTCGGCGGTGACCGCGCGTGGGGTGTGTCCGGTGCGGGCGGTGATCCGTTGGATCGCCGGGGTACCGAACGGAATCCGGCAAAACCGCTGCCAGGAAATCGAATCGGCCACCTCCCGACACAACGACTCATAGCCCAGCCGGTACCGGAACTTCAGGAACATCAACCGCAGATAGGTCTCCACCGGGATCGACGGGCGACCGATCCGAGCATCGAAATACGCGCCGAACGGGGCGAAGAACACCGGATCATCCAGCAGCGCATCCACCCGACCCAACTCGACAGGGAGCACCAACAACTCCGGCGGCAAATCGAATCCCACAACGTCGGCTGGTCGTTTACAGTTCTGAGCACGATGGCCTCGATCCCTTCTCGCCAAGGGGTTGAGGCCATCTTCTCGCCCATAAGCAGCCATCTCAGGGGCCGCCACGCCCCGACTTTTCAGGTCGAAGTAGCTAGAGACTGGTATTGGCCTGCTTCGCCCCACCGAGCTAGGAGATCCAGCACCAGATGTTCGACGCGCCGGAGATGACGATCTTCGTCGAGGCGGCGCCCCACCCCTCAGAGTGCTCGTAGGCCACGCAGGGTCCTTCTTATCAGTTCACGTCGTTCGTCGATTGCCATCGAGTCACCGGGGGTGGCGTGCACCCGCAAATAACCCTGTGTCACCAGGTCGCCGACCAGGAACCGCGTCGCACCGAGCGGCAAGGACACATGAGCGGCGATCTCTGCGACCGAGGGGCTGTGCACGCAACACGTCAGGATCTGGCCCCGCACATCATTTCTCGGCCAGCGCGGCGGCTTCGATGTGGTGTTGAGCGCTTCGACCGGAGCCTCGAGTGGCAGTTCGACACCAGAGTCGGTACGGCCTGCCGTCAGCGTGTATGGCCGGATCAGGCTCGGCTCGTCCGCGGTTTCCGGTTGTGTGAACCAGTCGCCGATCGGTTCGCCCTTGCCCTCCCACTGCTGATGCGCGTCGGTGTGCTTCTCCCGGACATGTGGCGAACTATGCGGCACGTTGTGGTTCTGCAAGAACCACAAGGTCTGGTCGGCGTGCACCGATGCGCGCAGCTCGCTGGAGACGACCTTGAGTATGGTGCGGTCGGTGTCGATGACGAATGTGGTCCGTCTGATCGGCAGCAGCCGGGCCAGCAGGCCACGGCGCCGAGTGTGCCGGCCACGCCGGGCCGCCCTACGCGCGACGACGGATTTACGCAGCTTGGCGAGCCTGCCTCGGTGCACCCCGAACAGCTCGGACACCACGCCGTCCGCGTCGGAGAGCAGCGGATAGTCGAACGAACGCTGTTGGGCGAAGTGGGCCTGCTTGTCGACGGTGTCGGTGCTGATGCCCACTCGCTGGGCGCCCACCGTGGCGAATTCGTTGCTCAGGTCCCGAAAATGACAAGCCTGGGCTGTACAGATCGGTGAGGACGCTAGCGGGAAGAAGAACAGCACAACCGGCCCTTCGGAAAGGAGCGCGGACAGTGTCCGAGGCCGAC
>JAOPVX010000068.1 GCA_025965975.1 Mycobacterium sp.
AGGCTGAGGCCAACTTGATCTCGCGTGGGTTGATCTTCTTGCCGAGATATTCCGGCGTGCGCCCGACCATCAGGCCGGCCACGAACACGGTGATCACCGCCAGGATGAGCATGCCGTACAGGCCCGAGCCGGTGCCACCGGGCGCGACCTCGCCGAGCTGCATGTTGAACATTGTGATCATGCCGCCGAGGCTGGTGTACGAGTCGTGGAACGAGTCGACCGCACCCGTCGAGGTGAGGGTGGTCGAGTCGGCGAACACCGCCGAATTGGCGATCCCGAACCGCTGCTCGACGCCCTCCATCGCGGCCCCGACCGAAGTCGGCACGGTGCCGTGGTGCTGCAGCTGGAACCACATCATGAACGTGACGCTGATCAGGTACAGCGACGCCATGACCGACGCGATCGCGTAGCCCTGCTTCTTGCTGCCGACCATGCGGCCGAACGTGCGGGGGAGCGAGAAGCTGATCGCCAGCAGCAGGAAGATCTCCAACCAGTTGGTCCACGACGTGGGGTTCTCGAACGGGTGTGCGGAGTTCGCGTTGTAGAAGCCGCCACCGTTGGTGCCCAGCTCCTTGATGGCCTCCTGGCTGGCCACCGGACCGCCGGTGATTGTCTGCTGGCCGCCGGCCAGGGTGTTGGCGATCTGATCGTGCAGGTGGAAGTTCTGGATCGCGCCGCCGGCGATCAAGAGGATCGCGGCGACCACCGAGATAGGCAGCAGGATGCGGATCGTGCCGCGGACCAGGTCGACCCAGAAGTTGCCGAGGTCGCCGGTGCGTTTGCGGGCGAATCCGCGCACGAGCGCGATCGCGACCGCTATGCCGACGGCGGCCGAAACGAAGTTCTGGACGGCAAAACCGGCCATCTGAACCAGATGGCCGTCGGTCGACTCACCGGAGTACGCCTGCCAGTTCGTGTTCGTGATGAAGCTGACCGCGGTGTTCCAGGCGAGTGCCGGGGTCATCGGTGTCGCGGGATCGTTGAGGTGCAGCGGCAACTTGCCCTGGATCAACTGGAAGATGAAGAGGAACAGAACGCTGATGGCTGAGAACGCCAGCACGCTGCGGGCGTAGGCGCCCCAGGACTGTTCGGACTTTGGATCCGCTCCGATCAGGCGGTAGATCACGCGCTCCACGCGGGAGTGCTTGTCGGAGCTGTAAACCCGGTACATGTAGTCGCCGAGTGGCACGTGCACAGCGGCAAGCGCCACGATGAGGAGCGCGAGGAAAATAATCCCCGCCGTTGTGGTACCCACTAGAACCTTTCGGGAAAGAGCAGTGCGGCGGCCAAAAACACCGCGAGCAGCACTGCCAGCACCAGGCCAATGATGTTTTCGTAGTTCACAGTCGTTCGACCAACTTCTGCACAAGGCCGAGAACGCCGAAGATCAACACCGTGAGCACGATGTAAACCAAGACACCCATCTCGTCTCCATTCGCTGGAATTGCGGTCGCCGAGCTTCGTCCGAGCCAGCATCCGCGGGGCCCTCGGCGTCGAGGACCAAACCGAAGCTAGACCCGGTCCCGCGTGCGGAACGGGTCGTTGACGTTTTCTTAACGCCCCGCGTGTTCACCTTTACGGCCTTCGTCGCCCCGCGGCATATTGTCGCGGGCGGGAGCTGCCATGCCGCGCGTCCCTTCATCGGGAACGGGCGCCAAAAAACGGCACCTCGCCAGGTGAAATCTACCGTGGCGTTGCACCCGCCGGTGGGGATTTTCGACTCTGCCGGACCGGCTGTTTGCTCCCCAGCCACCCATTTACACCGTCGCCGAATCAACGCCGCGTCAACATGCATCGATTGGCCGTATTGATTGCGTAACCGGTCGTGAAACGGCGTGGCGGCGGGCCTAGTTTTTGGCTGCAGCGGCCGACTGACGAAGGAGTCCCCCATCAACGATCCACAACACTGGGCGGCGGCGGCTTGGTTGCAGGTAATCGCCGTCGTCCTGCTTGTCGTCATCCTTCACGTTCCCCTCGGCAACTACATGGCCCGGGTGTACACCGACAGCGGGCATTGGCGTGTGGAGCAGGTGATATACCGCCTGATCGGCGCGCGGCCAGACAGTCGCCAGCGATGGCCGAATTACGGCTTCTCGCTGCTGGCCTTCTCGGCGGTCAGCGTGCTGTTCCTGTACGGGCTGTTGTTGGCGCAGACGCGACTTCCCGAACCCTGGGGACACAAGGGGATGACGCCGGCGCTGGCGTTCAACACTGCGATCTCGTTCGTCACCAACACCAGTTGGCAGAACTATCCGGGCGAATCAACGCTCGGGCACGTGGGATTGGCCGTCGGCCTCGGAGTGCAGGCGTTCGCCAGCTGCGCGGTCGGTATGTGCGTCGCCGTAGCGCTGATCCGGGGCTTGGCCCAGTACCAGAACGAGGATATCGGCAACTTCTGGGTGGACTTGGTGCGGTCGGTGGTGCGCATTCTGCTGCCATTGTCGGTCATCGTCGCGCTGGTATTGCTCGTACTCGGGGTGGTCAACAATTTCCATGGTGCACAGGAGATCTCGACCCTCGCTGGCGGCAAGCAGACAATCCTCGGCGGCCCGGTGGCGACTTGGGAGTCGATCAAGCTGATGTCAGGCGACGGCGGCGGCGCCTTCAACGTCAACAGTGCGCACCCGTTTGAGAACCCGACCGCGTTGTCCAATGTGGTGGAAATCGTTGCGATGCTGCTGATTCCGGTGGCGTTTCTGCGGACATTCGGAGTGATGGTCGGCGAAAAGAAGCAGGGCTGGGCCCTGTTCTCCGCAGCCGCAATCCTATTCGTCGTCGGCATGGTGGCGATAGCCGTGGCGACCGCGGTGACGCACGGCACGGTCGTCCATGCCGTCGGCGCTCCGCTCGAGGGAACAGAAACCCGGTTCGGGGTGCCCGGCAGTGGCCTGTTCGGTCAGGTTGCGACCGCAACTGCGGACGGTGCAGCGAACTCGTCCTACGACAGCTTCGCCAGTGCAGGGGGCGCGATGTTGATGCTGAACATGATGTTGGGCGAAGTGGCTCCCGGCGGGGCGGGTAGCGGCCTGTACGGCTTGGTGATGATGGCACTGCTGGCGGTGTTCATCGGCGGACTGATGATCGGGCGCACGCCCGAGTACCTCAAGCAGCGGCTGGGTGCGCGACACATGAAGCTGATCAGCCTCTACATCCTGGCGCTCCCGGCCGCGGTCTTGGTCGGAACGGCGGTGGCGATGGCGCTGCCGGGTGAACGGGCATCCATGCTGAATGCCGGGCCGCACGGGCTCTCTGAGGTGCTGTATGCGTTCACCAGTTCGGCCGCCAACAACGGCAGCGCCTTCGCGGGGTTCAGCGGTAACACGGTGTGGTACAACGCGGCGCTGGCGCTCGCGATGGTGGTCGGGCGCTTTCTCCCGATCATCGCCGTGCTGGCAATCGGGGGCACGTTCGCCGCGCAACGACCAGGGGTCATCACCGCAGGCACCCTTCGCACGCACAGCCCGACGTTCGTGCTCCTGATCGCAGGCGCCACGCTGCTCATCGTCGGACTGGAGTATCTGCCCGCGTTGGCCCTCGGCCCCGCGGCTGACGCACTGCTGTGATGTAAGGACGCCGTAAAAGTTGCCGGTCTCCTCGTCAGGGGGGCGCTAGGAGCCGGTGATCGCGCCCGCGCAGGACACATGCTGGGCAGCACATCGCTAAGTGAAAGGAGCGTCGTGACTGTTGGTTGGTTTCAGAACGACCGAGACGTCGTGACTTTCGGCCGGCTGTACTTGAACACATTGGCGCCAACGAGGAACGACACGCCCCCGGCATCCAAGGTGACGTGGACGTCTCGCCTTGCGCGGGCCCTTCCGACGAGCTGGACGAAGGGATAGCAGCGTGACGCTGGCATATGTGTTCTTTATCCACCTGATGGTGGTCTGCCCGCTGATTCGGTTGTTGTCGATATCGATGAAGGGTGACGCTACGCGTCGTTGACCACCTTTTCGGGACCTTGCCGCCGTCAACAGGGCGTCAAGGTTGGACGTGGCGGTGTCAAGAGATCGCAAAGGATCTGGCGCAGGGCCTTTGTGTTGGGCCACCGTCGAATAGTTGCCCCTGGCAGCAGGCCAGGGCCTCAATCAAGAAAAGGTCTCGGTGACTCTCTCGGCCTTCCTATTATCGGTGCTGTCCGGAAACACGCCGCTTGCCAACGCGGCAGATCGTGGGTCTGACGTCATGCACCAACCCCAAACTCCGTCGCCTACCCGCGACGAGGAGGAGTTGCGGCGGTGCAAGATCTACCGCAAATCCTTCCCCATGACCGAGATCGCGGTTCCGGCAACAGCTCTGAGGAATCGGGGGATCGCGAAGTGGGTGCGAGATCACCGCGCGACGATCGACGTGCGTACCGGTGAGGAGCTCGCTACGGCACTGGCAGCGGGAGTGCGGCTGCAACGGCTGACCTTGTACGCCGACGCGCTGAGCGAGTCTGAGCTACACGCAGCCGTCAATCTGGGAGTTGGCCGTGTCGTCGCCGCTTCGGTCCACCACATCGAGCTGCTGCGATCTGGTGTCGCGAAGCGGGCGCAGGATGTCGTCATCCGGATGACCGACTTCAACACGCCGGTCTTGGCCATAGCGGGCGTCGCTGATCGGGTCCCCGTGGGATTCCGGTTCGACAGCAATGAATCCGACACCGCGATAGCGGCGGTTCTCGATCACGAGTGGCTCAACCTGGTCGGGTTGCATTGCGAGGTCGGGTCGCAAGACCACGACTTTGTCAGCTATCCGGCCGCGATCGGTCACATGATCGCCGAGATGACGCAGGTTCGGCGAAATCACCGCGTGGTGCTCACCCGGCTGGGCCTTGGCGGTGGCGGTGCGGTGCCCTCGGGTGACTGGCTGGTCGAATTGCCCCAACTCGCCGCGCAAATCGATGACTCGCTCGACGACGCCTGCGGTATTTTGCGGTTCCCGCGGCCGTTGGTCGTCCTTTCGACGGGGCTAGAGATCATTGGGCGGAGCGCGGCATGACCGCGCACTCGCTCGACAATCTTTGGTCGCTGCCCGCAGATATTCTTGCGCGGTTTGAGCACGGCGCAGGGCTCGATGCGAAACCGCTTGCGCTCGTTGACGAAACCGTTGCCCTGCGCCGCTGCGCCCTATACCGCAAGGCTTTTAAGGGCATCGCTGTCAGCTACCCGGCCGTGTTGCTGGAATTCGACGCGCTGGCGGCGTGGATTCGGAGCGAGCGCGTAACGGTCGACGTCACGACCGCCCGCGAGCTTGATCGGGCGATCGCGGCGCGCATCGACCCGATGCACATCGTGATGCACCCACAGGGCAGGGCTGCGGCGCCAATCTGCGGCGCCGTCAACGCAGGGGCAGCAAGGTTTGTCGTCAACTCCAGCCGGCAGATAGCAACTCTTGCCGACAGCGCCGACCGGATTCGCCGAGTCGTCGTCGATGCAACCGACGGCTCCGCAGGCGGCCTGGCGTCGGAAGTCTTGGTGCACCGTGGGCTCGACCTGATAGGGCTGCACTCCAGACTGGACGACCCCGACGACGCGATCGGCGCGGTCAAGCTGCGAGCGATGATCGCGGAGATGTCGTGGATTCGACGCGAGCACTCCACCCTCCTCACCCGGATCAGCGTCGAAGGCTTGCACATCGCCGAACGCTGCCTTGCGCCAAGGATCCTTCGCGGCGTCGGCGAAGTGATCGGCGAAGTGATCGGCGATGCCTGCGCGCGGCACCGCTATCCGCGGCCTGCGCTCACCGTGTCGCCCAGCCGGGTTGCACTTCTGCCGGCATAGCCAATTGCGCGGCCTCGGCGGCGAGGCCGGGTACCCTGCAGTGCGTTTGGTAGGTCAGGTACCTGGCGCCCCCATAGCCCAATCGGCAGAGGCAGCGGACTTAAAATCCGTCCAGTCTGGGTTCGAGTCCCAGTGGGGGCACTGGGAAAATGCAGGTAGAGACCTTTTTGTGTCTGGGATCAGTGCAGAGATCCCGGCTCAGTGTCACGTGTTGTCACAACTCGTCCGAAACTGGTTGCCGCAGCCTTCAGTGCGTCGTCCTGACTATGGGCGTATACCGACAGCGTGAAAGCCGCGCTGGCGTGTCCGAGCCACGCCGCGATCACAGCGATCGGTACTTGGCGCAGATGCATCAGCGTGGCGCACGAATGTCGCGCATCGTGGAGCCGCACCCGCTCGATACTGAGCCCGTCGAGCATCCTGCCCCAACGGAACGTGAGCAGATTCGGGTGATAGGGCTGTCCGAACTCGTCACTCGCCACGTACTCGCCTGAGCCATACGCGCTGCCGCATGCCAGCCGCTCCTCAGTCTGTCCCTTGCGTGCGGCCCGCAGCACGTCGACCACTTCATCGGGCATCGGCAGAGTCCGCGAGCTAGCTTTGGATTTGGGCGTTCCGGACATGATCTCCGCGCCCACGGCGACGCGGTTCTCCAGCCAAAACGGTCAGGATCATTCAGGTCGACATTCGTCCACCGCAGTCCAGCGATCTCCCCGCGTCGCAGCCCGTACAGGGCCAGAGCCCAAAGGTGGCGGTCCCGGCATTCGTGATCGAGGATGCGAAAAATGTCACGCTGGGTGAGGGTGCGCATCTCGCCCGCCTCGCCCGCGATCCGATCAACCAGTTTGGCGACGTTCCGCACAGCGTTTCCCTGCGCCACCTGGTCGTCGAGAACGGCCGTGCAAAGGTAGAGCATGTAGTTAACTGACCGCGCCGACCACCTCTTGCGCCCGGGTACTTCTCCGCGCCGCAGTCGACCGATCAGCCCGTCCAGGTCGGCCTTCGTGAGTTTCTGAATCTCGATGTGGCCCAGCTCGGATCGTATCGGCCCGAGTGAAACTCGATGGCCTGCAATGGTCGATGGTTTCAGTGCATGTTTGGACAATAGCCATGCGTCACACGCCTGACACACCGTCAGCCTGCTTGCGTGGACGTACGTGCCGGCCGCGACTCCCGCTTGTAATGCCGCTAGTTCAGCGCGCGCCTTGGCTTCGGTGGCGAATCGTCGCCTGATCTGTCGTCGTCTTCCCGATTTCGGGTCGTGGCCGGCATCGACCGTCACCTGGTATCGGACAACGCCTTTCCCGGTGCCACGGTCCCTAACCTCGATCTTCTTGATCTGTGGCGGTAGCTGCTGTCGTTGACTCATTCTCACCTACCCGTCAATGGTGCGACACGTTGAAGTGTCGAACCTGTCGGGCGATTGGCGACGGTCAGCCAATGTTGTGCCCGTCGATCGCCGCTATAACCGTATCGCGGTTATGACGCGGCTTGGGTGTGCTTGGCGACGAAGCGGTTAACCTCGGCCGAGGTGACACGGCGAGCAGCTCCGATCTGGACCCAGGCGAGTTCACCGGCCTCGAACAATCGATAGATGGACGATCGTGAGATCCGCAGTGCGTCCGCCGCTTCGGGAATAGTCAGCGGCCGGCTGGTCCCTGACGAGCCGGGGTCAGATTCGGTGGGTCCGGTCATCGCAGGCTCCGAAGTTGTTGTACGTCATGTGATGGCTCCTCGGGATGAGTGGCTTCACACCAGTGTAATTCGGCCTGAAACCGTCGCTATGCAGAATCTCTGGCTGTAGCTCTTGACGCGCTCAGCGTGACCAGAAAGCAGTGACGCACCGAGCGTCCTGCAGAGCCTCTCGAGAACGCGGCTCCGCCGCGCGGGGATGGTCCGAAGTGTCATACCTCAAATCACGTCCCAGCACTCATCCGCATGTCTCACCCCATCCACACTCTCCTCCACTCGTCTCCAGATATTCCTGAAAGCCATTCCACCCCATATCGTTACGGATATCCGTCACACCCCCGTCCGTCCAAAAAGTGCACGGCACATTTGCACAGGGGTGCGAGAATGGTTGTGGCACAGCAAGTGCCACAGCGCGCAACTGGTGGGTGGGTGAGTCTCGTGTTGACGATCTCCAAGCTGAAGCGGTGGTCGATCAACTACTACATCGACACCGCTCAGACGGCCGAGCGGGCCGCCAACGATCTGGCGCGAGCGGGCGGCGGCCTGGGGGAGTACTACTCCGAACGTGAAACCCGAACGCCGGTGTGGCTGTTGGCAGGCGACACACACACCACCGCGAAACTGGTCGGTCTCACCGACGCCCGGCGCGCTGGAGGAGAGGCGGACGCGGAGCGGGTGGCGCGCTGGCTCGACGACGGGATCGCCCCCAATGGTGCGCATGGACGCGCATTCAGTGAGCGCAGTGTGCATGGCTTCGAT
>JAOPVX010000384.1 GCA_025965975.1 Mycobacterium sp.
ATCAGGTCGGGCATGATCCACGGACCCTCGGGTTCGGCGGCGGCGCGGTTCATCTCGATTGCCAGGACCCCGCCTTCGGGGACGGTGAGCAGATGCAGATATGTCTGGTCGGGATCGCGAAATATCAGCAACTCACCGGCGAGGGCTGCGATGACCGGCGAGTGCTCGACGCCGAGCGCGTCGAGGTGCGCGACCCATGCCTGCAGGTCATCGGCGCCGCCGGCGACAAAGTGGACCGGGTCGTAGCCGACGGTGGCCGCGGCGGCGGCGGGCGCCCAGCGCAGCTCGATCGGGATGTCGACGCCGGGCAGCTGCAGGATCACCGCGTAGCGGACGCCGGCGCCGTCGTAGTGATCGAACCGGGTCAGGTGCTCGGCGTCGAACACCCGCCGATACCAGTTCAGGCTGGTCTCCAGGTCGGTGACGGGCAGTTTGATGTGATGCAGGCCGTTGAGGCGAGGAGCAGCCATTGTTGTTCTGTTTCAGGCGAGTTCGGCCATGTGCAGCGCCATCTGTTTACGTGCCGGCGGTAGGACTCCGATGAGGGAGAACACGGCGTTACGGGCGAGCTGGCCCGGGCGGTTGTCGACGATGGAGGCACGGGTCATGAAATTGGTGAACGCGACGGTGGCGCGGGCGATCGGGCGGCGGCGTCGTTCGTAGCCGTCGAGGTCGGCGTGTTTGGCGCCCTTGATCGACGCGGACAAGGTGTGCGCCAGATCGACCGCGTCCTGAATGCCCAGGTTCATGCCCTGGCCCCCGGCAGGACTGTGCACATGCGCTGCGTCGCCGGCCAGAAACACCGGCCCGTGGCGGAAGGTGCTCGCGATGCGGTGATGGACATGGAATTGCGATGACCAGGTCAGTTCCGTCACCCGCGCTCCGGTCGGGCCACGCTCGTCGAGGATGTGCTGAACGAAGTCGACGTCGATGACCTCGGGGGGGTTGTCGACCGTCGCGAGCACCCGCCGCTGGTTGTCGGGCAACGGTCCGCTGACGACGATGCCGGCGGGTGAAAAGAAGTTCTGCACCTCGGCGAAGGGCAGCGGCCACTCCACCCGCGCGTCGGCCAGGGTGAAGGACTGGTCATAGGTTCCCCCGGCGTATGCGATCTTCGCACTCTGACGCACGACCGAGCCGACGCCGTCAGCGCCGACGACGTAGCGCGCGCGAACGACTTCGCGCCCATCGGGACCCTCGACATCGACATCGGCGCCGTCGCCGTCGATCGAGACACCGCTGACGCTGTAGGGGCGCATCACCTCGCCCCCCAGAGCATGCAGGCGCTCGGTGAGGATCTTCTCGGTCCGGTACTGCTGCAGTGTCAATACGAACGGGTAAGAGGTCGGCAGTGCAGAGAAGTCCAACCGAGTCAAGATCCGGTCGCGATCGCGAAAGGTGAACGTCGACACGATGACCCCCTCGGCGACGAGCCGATCGGTGACGTCCAACTCCCGCAGGACCTCCAGAGTTTTCGCGTGGATCGCTGCGGCCCGAGAATCGTTAGCGCCTTCGGCCTGCCTGTCCAGTGCCAGAACATCGTGACCGGCTTGGCGCAGGATCGAGGTCAGCACCAGCCCCGTCGGGCCGCCACCCACCACAACGACTTCGGCTTCCTTGGGCAACATCACTTCTCCTTCGAATCGCCTCGGTGCTGGTGGTTTTCGGGCGACTTCTTCCCAACAAGTGTCATCGGCTTGGCCCGCGCTCGTATCCGCCTATGGACAGTGCGAAGGGTCAGTCGTGCGTTGGCAGCGCGCCGGCGCGCGGCTGTACTTGACGGTGCGCGGGCCGATGAACAGCCTTGCGCCGCCGGCGAGGGGTTCGCAGCAGGGTTGGCAGCTGGTCGTTGGATAGTGAGCGGTAGTGGTTGATACCGCGTGCATGTGAGTGGTGCTGTCGTGGTGCGGCGGGGTTGTCGGTGGCGGCTGTGAGGATGTGGTGTATGGGTGGACAGCGGTCGTTGCGTCGGATCGGTGCGCCGGTGGTGGCCGGGGCGCCGTCGGGGGTGCGGATCCGGACCCGGATTCACCCGACGGAGGTGAGGCGGCGGCGTTGAGCGCGGTCGGCTCATTCCTGGGTGGGGTGTATCGGGTCGAGCTGGCTGGCCGGATTCGGGCAGGGCATCTGGATCGCCCATCCCAGGCGGTGTGGCGGGCCGAGCGTAAGCAAGCGGTCACCGCAGTGTCGTCGTCGCGGTGGGCGGGGGCGATCACCCGTGCGGTGGAGGACCAGTACCAGCTCGGGATGCGTTCTCTGGGCGCTCATGTCAGCGATCTGCGGCGGGCCGTGGAGGTGTTGGAGGCGCGGTGCTCGCTGCGCCCTGGGGAATCGGCACCGGCGGGTGCTGGGGATGTTGGCGGCCGGCGTCGTCGGCGTCACGGTTACCGTTGGGCGAACGAACGGTTCGCCAAGACCCGCCGGCTGGCGGTGTTGCGTTCCCGCCTGGCCGCCGCCGACGAATCGCTGCGGAGGGGACACCCGTCGATCACGGTGGGCGGGAAACGCCTGTGGCGCAACCGCCACCACCTCGATGCGGCCGCGATGACCGAGGCGCAGTGGCGGGCCCGCTGGGATGCCGCCCGGATGTTCCTGACCGCGGACGGGGAGACCGGCAAGGCCGGTGGCAATGAGACGATCCGGGTCGATGAGGCCGGCCGGTTACAGATCAAGGTGCCCGCCGCGCTGAGCGCAGGCGGTTGTCGATGATCTCTGTGGCCTCGCGCACCAGATCGTGGACGATGTCGGCAGCCCCTTTGATGTCCCGCACGAGGCCGACACCTTGGCCGGCCAGCAGGTCCATCGCGTCGAGGTCGCCGCCGGCGTCGCGGTTGGGCGGGAATCCCATGAACCGCAGTACCGGCATGGTGACTCCGCCGATCACTGTCGTCCCGA
>JAOPVX010000087.1 GCA_025965975.1 Mycobacterium sp.
ACACGATCTCGTCGTTCATTCGCCCTGGCCCGCCAGGCATCGAGGGCATCGAGTTCCGCGTCATCAACATTGCGGCCAACGGTCCAGTCGTGTTGACCGAGCGGGTGGACGTCTTCAGGCTCTCTGACAAGTCGTTCGAGCTGCCCGTCATGGGGGCCTTCGAGGTCAGCGACGGCAAAATCAAGGCCTGGCGGGACTATTTCGACATGAACCAATTCACCAGCCAGATGAAATAAGGCTGGACCCGCTCGGCGTTCCGGAGGTCCGCAGAATCGATATGCGTACTTTGCCCGATCCGGTGGGCCATCGAGTAAAAACGCCATAACGATGCCCGGAGCCGGCGTTATGGGCGCCCCCGCTCGTCGTTCTGGCACGAGGGACCTCGGTAGCTGGGCGAGCGCATCGCGGGCAATCTGGCGCGTCCGGGGGTTGCGACCACGTCAGTGGTGGTGGCCCTGGCGGCCGAGGGTCTCCACGGGGGTCGCGCCGGGGCGGGTCCACTGCGGCACGGGCCGGCTGGTCGGGCCCCAGGTGGCGACGCCGTCGGCGTCCGAGCGCCAGTACCAGCAGATCGGCGAGCCATGCCCACCGACCGGCGAGTCGGCCTGAGCGGCCTCGGGCCAGCCCTCGGGGTTGTCCTCCCACGCCTCGCGGCGGCCGTAGGGCGTCATGTCGAGCAGGCCCAGAGACCCGTTGACCGGCTCGTTGCCACGGCCCGTCGTGGAGTAGGTGAGGAACACGCGGTCGGCGTCGCGCAGGAAGCAGGTGATGGAACCCATGCTGCCGCCGACCGGCGCCTCCACGTCGCGCACCGAGTACCAGGGCTGGGTGTAGCCCATGAACTCGACGTAGGAGGCCACCTCGTCCCAACGGCCCGTGGTCAGCATGGCGAACGAGACGCCGCGGGCGTTGAGGTAGACGGCGTCCTTCAGGTGCCAGGCCGTGGTGGTGCAGCCCTCGCACTGCCCCTGCTGCGGCGCGCCGTCGTACCACATGTGCTTGTAGACCACGAGCTCGTCGCGGCCCTGGAACAGGTCCAGGAACGGGACACGGCCGTCGGGTCCGACGACCTCGACCGTCCCGTCGAGCTGCACCATCGGCAGCCGGCGGCGGGCCGCGGCGACGGCGTCGCCCTCGCGGGTGTGCGCCTTCTCGCGGACCAGAAGCTCGTCACGGGCGGTCTGCCAGGTGGCTAGGTCAACGACGGGCGGGCGGCCGGGCAGCGCGGTGATCGGGTCGTTCGGCGTGGTCGCCATGGGTGTCCTCCGTGGTGTCTCGTGCCCGGCAGCGTCGTTCGACGTCCTACGACGGTCACCAGAACAGACTCGCGACCCGGCCGGAACTCATCGCGGCAGGGGGCGCCCTCGGCCGAGCCTGCACGGACCACTGCGCAAGGCGGTGGTCGGTGCTCGATCACCCGGTGATCCAACGCTGCCAAATCCATTATGCCGATGTTCGGAACGTGAAAGACCATCTGTCACAACGACTTCGAAGCAGTGTGGGCCGCAGGATGACCGACGCCTACCACGCCGGATCAGCGCTGGAGGCCGAGGCAGCCCTGCTCACCATGGCCAAAGAAACTCGACCGCACCCATCCCGGGGGGCGGCCAGCCTGCGCGAGGGCCCGGACGCTGCGCTCGACGAACTGTATCGAGTCGATGGTCTCGGTCTGCCGCGAACCCGCCGGCAACGTCAAGCGCTGGCGGGACGGGCAGATGGCGCTGGGTGGTGCGCGGCCGGGATGGCCGAGGCCGGCAAGCAATTTCGTCGTGTGAACGGTCACCTGCACCTGCCGACACTGCGCGCCGCGCTCGAGCGCGAGTCCGCCGAATCTGTCGGCACCATGGGGCATGATGATCAGGTGAGCGGAGCCTGATGCTTACCGCCGAAGTTCCGGAACTAGGGACATCCTCCGCTTCGATGATGAGCCGTGTCAGCCCGCCTGGCGAGTCCCGACACTGAATCCGCCCGGTTTTAGAACCGGGTTGTTTTGTTCCGGATTCAGTTGATGTCGCTGGTCACGGGGTGGTGGGTTAAGCGATCGGTAGTTCGCAGCCACATGGCCATTCGACCGACGAACTCCGGTCTAGATCGCCTCCAGTTCGAACAACGGAAATACCCGGCTGGTCGTGGCCTGGCTGTCGGCGTAGGCCGGTTTCAAAGCGATGATCCTGGCCCACAACGGTTCCCGCTCGGCGGGCGGCAGCTCGCGAGCGATAGCGTCGTACTCCTCGGTTCCTGCTTCGACATGAGTCCGGGGGTTGGCACGCAGGTTATGGACCCACGCAGGATCGACATCTGCGCCCGCGTAGGAGCCGACAATCAGGGTCTTGGCGTTGATCGTCAGATAGACCAACGGCACCAACCGCGGCTGTCCGGACTTCGCCCCTTTGGTGGTGAGTAGCAGCAGCTCTGCGCCTTCGAGGTCTCCGCGCACCGTGCCGGCATTGGCTCGGAATTCTGCCACCACGCTCGCATTGATCGCCTTAATGGCGTCTGCGTCAGGACCTTCTCCGGGGATCATGGTCGCTCCAATCCGTACGACAATGCCTCGACGAGGCGGTGCGGGATTTCGGGGGATCCGCTACCTGTACAGCTCCGGCCCGGAGCCGCAGTGGGCGCCGTTTGCGGATATGTCGCAAGAAGCTTGCCGCTGGCGACGAATTTCGGGCCCGGTTAGGGCGGCACGTGGTTTGCGACCAGGATTGCCGCCGCGATCAGCAGACTGGTGTCGGTCAGACTGTGCAGGATCAACGCGGGCAACACTGAGCCGGTGCGTTCGCGAAGCCAACCGGCCGCCAGCCCATAGAGGAACACCGCAGGGGCAAGGATGACGTAGATGTGCACGATCACGAAGAGGACGCTGGTGATCAACACGGTCAGTGTGAAGCCCTGATGTTGGCGCAGCCAGCCGAACAGGAGTCCACGAAAGATCAGTTCTTCCGCCAGGCCGGTGATGATCAGGGCGCGCACCACGATCAGGGTCCAGTCCAGTGGTGTCGCGGCAGGTAACCGGGACATGTCGCTGGCGTGGCTGACGAGGCTGATCAGGGGTTGCCACAGATCGCCGATCACCATGCCTTGCAGCAGGTAGATCGCTACCCACGTGCACAGCAGGCCTGCCCACAGCGCGACCGCGGCGAGCAGGTCGCGGCCGCCGGTGTAGTGGAAGCCCACCGTTTCGAGGGCGCGGTGCACGCCGCCGAACACGATGACGGCGGCCACCGGCGCCATGACGTAGGACTCGACCACCAACAGCAGGGTGACCGTCTCGGTGCCCCGCCAGCCCGGCACCAGCAGGTAGAGCGCAAAGTAGGTCGCTGTGCCGAGTGCGGCGGCCAATATCAGCCAGATACCGAGGACTTTCAGAACGGCTCCGCCGGTGAGTGAGGCGGCCCGTAACGGCGGCGTGAGCTTTCCTTTCGAGCGGGCTGCTGGGGTGCGGGAGCTGTTGTACGGGTTCACACCAGACGAACGGCGCGTCCTTGCGCGCATTGCATCGTCGCCGTGACGGTGTGTGCGACACAGTGCCGGTCGGCGGTGATGGCGGTGACCGGCGCCCGAGGAGTGTCCTGGTTCGGCGGACGTCATGGGTGGGCCTGCCTGTTCGGGCTGGGCGCGTTGATCACAACGGCCACGATCACCGCGGCAGCGGCGAGGGTGGCCGCAGACCAGCCGGCGGCGGTGGCGTAGCCGTGTACCAACGCGCCGACCTGCGTTGTCGAGCCGAGGTGAGTGGTCAGATAGGCCGCGGTCGTGGTGACAGCGACGGTGTTCAGCACGGCGGTGCCGATCGAGCTGCCCACCTGGGTGGCGGTGTTGATGACCGCGGATGCCACACCGGCATCGCGGTCGGTGACACGGTGGACAGCGAGGGCGAAGGCAGGTGGGAACAACGCGCCCATGCCGGCACCCACCAACACTTCGGCGGGCAGCACTGACGTCAGGTAATCGCTGTGCGGTGTGAGCCGACTCAGCACCGCTAGTCCGCCGGCCGCGATCAGCAGACCCCCGACGAGCAGAACCCTCGGCGGCACCCGTGGCACCAGCCGGCTCCCGAGCTGGTAGCCGCTCACCGCGTTGGCGATCGTCAACGGCAACACCGCCAGGCCGGCACGCGCCGGGGAGTAATGCAAAACCACCTGCATGTAGTAGGACAACATCAGGAACATCCCGAACGACCCGACGACCGCGGCGGCGGCGGAGAGATAGGCACCCGCGCGGTTGCGGTCGGCCAGGATGCGCAATGGGAGCAGCGGCGCGCGTATGCGCTGCTGTCGAAGCGCGAAGAGGCTGAGCGCCGCGGCGCCGCCGATGAGCGAGCCGACCACGAGCGGCGACGACCAACCCCGCGGCGGTGCCTGGCTGCACGCGAAGACCAGAACAGCCAGGCCGCCGGTGGCCAGTGCGGCCGAGGTGATGTCGATACCGGCGCCACCGGTCGGGGCCGCATCCGGCAGCGCGTTGCGGCCGAGCGCCACCACCACCGCCGCGATCGCCACGTTGACGAACAGGCACCACCGCCATCCGGTGAAGTCGGTGAGCAGGCCCCCCACCAACAGTCCGACAGCCGCGCCGCAGCTCACCACGGCACCGAACACTGCGAACGCTTTGGCCCGCTCTCCGCGGTCGGTGAACGTGACCGCCAGCAGCGACAGCGCCGACGGTGAGATCAGCGCGGCGGCAGCGCCCTGCAGCGCCCGTCCGGCAATGAGGACCGGCAGGTCGGTGGCCAGGCCGGCGAGCAGCGAGGCCAGGGCGAAGCCGCCGAGCCCGACCAGGAAGGCCCGGCGCCGTCCGATGACGTCGGAGATCCGACCGCCGAGCAACAGCAGACCGGCGAAGCACAGCGTGTACGCGGTGACCACCCACTGTCGGGCACCGTCGTCGAAGCCCAGCGAGTGTTGCGCCGACGGCAGGGCGATGTTGACGATCGTCGCGTCCAGCGCGGTCATGAGCTGGGCGACGGCGATGACGGCCAGCGCGAGCCACCGGCGGTCGAAGGGTTGCCGCGATCCGGGATCAGCCGCCTTGGTGCTGGTCATCTCGTACACAGTCAGGCCCCCGCGAGCTGCGTGGTGGTTCGGGAGATGGTGTCGACGTCGGCGGGCTGCAGCGGTCGTCCGCGGCCGATGAGTACGACGTGGTGGGCGCCGACGGCGCTCAGCGCGCGGCAGCGCTCGACCAGCTGTTCGGCGGACTCGTCGGGTTGTAGCGCGGTGGTGACGGTGCGTTCGATGTCGTCGTAGCGCCGGCCCACGGCGGCGCAGTGCGCGGCCAGGACCTCGAACTTGCGCCGCAGGGTCTGTCCCCCGTCGGGGATGTCGAAGAGGTTGCAGGCGTCGCCGTACTCGGCGACCAGTCGCAGGGTGCGACGCTCCCCGGAACCTCCGATCAGCACCGGTATCCGGGGGGTGCTGATCGGTTGTGGACTGCTGATGGGGCGCTCGAGTCGGTAATGCTGACTGTGAAAGGGCGACTGGTCGGCGCTCCACATCTGACGCGCCAGCGCTAGCAGCTCAGTGAGCCGGGCGAACCGCTCGGCGACCGGGGGCAAGAACAGTCCCATGCCCTCGGCTTCGTCACGGTTGTAGCCGGCGCCGACGCCCAGCCACGCCCGGCCGCCGGAAAGAACGTCGAGGGTGGTGACGGCCTTAATCAGTAACGCCGGCGCCCGGAAGGTGCCGGCGGTGACCATCGTGCCAAGCCGGAGCCGGGTGGTGGCGGCGGCCAGGAATCCCAGAGTGGTGTACGCCTCTAGCATCGGCTCCTCGGGCTTGGCGAAGGGGTCGGCCTGCCAGAGGTGATCGCTGACCCACAGGGTGTGCACACCGGTCGCGTCCAGGGCTTGGGCCAGCGAGCTCAAGTGCCGGCGGAGTGCGCCGGGGCCGGCGGGCCAGGAGAAATTGGTGACGTTCACGCTGAGGCGCACCCCCGCCGGTGCCGGCGGGGCGATCACCGAAGTGTCCGTTCGGCCGCGGTGTCGACCCGATTCGCGGCGGTGTGGGCTCGAGTGCGTCGGCGCGGCAGCAGCACACCGGCGACCACCAGCCAGATCAGCGCGGGGAACCGCGCGATCGGCAGCAGAATGGCCAGTGCCGGAGATAGGAGCGCCAACGCGGTCAGCTCGCACGCCACAGCGATGGCCAGGCCTGCCCAGGCGACCGGGCGGGGAAGTAGCCGGATGATCAGTGACGGCACGGCGATCCCGGCCAGCAGCAGGCCCAGTGGCACCACGTGGCCGGGACCGCCAAGCAGGAAGCTCAGCGTCGAGATCGCCCGCACCAGAGCGGTATTGGAAGCGATGTCGGGTCGTGACAGCGTCCAGGCGAGCAGCCCAGAGGTGCTCAGTGCGGCGGATGCCGCCACTCCGCCGGCCAGCGCGATCGTGGCCCCGGGCGCGGTTACGCCCAGTTGGCGCAGCCGGGCGCTGGCCGTGGATGCATAGATCAGCAGCGGGACCGAGGATGCGAACAGAAAGATCGCTTGCGCCTGCAAGGCGGCCGGGTGGTCGCGGTAGTACTGCCCCACCGCCGCGGCAGCACCGAAGGGCGACGGGGTGACGCCGCCCAGCAGCGAGCTGACCACCAGCCCGGCGATGAAAAGACCCACGAACATGGCGCCGACCAGCCTCAGCGGCGGCCCGCCCTGCGGACGACGGCTCTCGCCCACACCCATAACTTTCCTAGATGAATCATTCATCTTTCGAACGATATGCCACCGACCGTCTCTTCGCAACCCCGGCAAGAGCGAATCAACCTGTGCTCCAGCGCTACACGTTCGCCTGGCGCCTGGCAGTCGGCGAACAATTTATTTGAGTCACTATAGTAAATAGGTTACGATCGGGCAGTGAGCCAAGCCGCCGGGGTCCGTGAAAACAAGAAGTGGCGGACCCGGCAGCTGATCGAGGAATCTGCGGTTGCCTTGTTTGCCGAACGCGGCTATGACAATGTGACTATGGCCGAAGTTGCCCGGAGGGCGGACGTTTCGTCGGCGACGGTGTTCAACCACTTCGCGACCAAAGATGCCCTGATCTTCTCTGGGCTGGAACGATTCGAGTGCGAACTGCTCGACGTGATCCGTGCCCGACCGGTAACCGAGTCACTACCGCAGGCGTTTCGCTCCTTCGTGCTGGCGATGAACGGCTCGCTGACATCGAGCGCCCCCGATGCGATGCGCCGGCTGCGCACTATCGCTGAGATCATTGAGTCCAGCGTGGCCCTGCGCGGCCGAGAACAACAGATCTACGGCCGCTACACCGACCTGCTCGCCACCCTGATCGCCGATGAAACCGTGGCAGATCGCGACGACCCGCAACCGTGGGTCATTGCCAACGCCCTGATGGGCGTGCACCGTGCCCTCGTGAGCCAGGTTCGCAACGCTCTGCTCGCCGATACGCCGCCGGCGCAGATCGTTCGACAAGTACGCCGGCAAGCCAGTGTGGCGTTCGCCCAACTCGATCGAGGTTTGGCGGGATACGGGCGCCGCAAAGCGGATCGATAACAGTTTCGATCGCCAACGATTCAGTGGAGGTACGATTATCGGATGCGTGCTGCGGGATCCCGAAATCACCGCCCCGGTGGTGTTGCGTTCCTTCTAGCCCAGGTCGGCCAACACGCCGCGGACATGTTCGCCGAGCGGATCTCCCCAGAAGGGCTGACACCGGCGCAGGCCGGCATCCTGGCAGCCATCTCCGCAGAACCCGGCCAGAGCCAGCAAGCGCTCAGTAACCACTTCGGCGTACTGCCAAGCCGCATGGTGGCATTCCTCGACGACCTTGAGGAACGTGGCTACGTCGAGCGGCGTCGCAATCCCACTGACCGGCGCCTGCACGCCCTGCACCTGACCCCTCTTGGCGACGAACTGACGGCGCGACTTTCGAAGTTGGCCCGTGCGCACGACCAGCTACTGACCGCCGCCTTGACTCCTCAACAGCGCGCTGCCTTGGGCGAATCGCTTGCCATCATCGCCGAACAGCATGACCTCACCCGCGGAGTGCACCCGGGCTACCGTCACCTCCCAGCGCCCCGACAAAATGAACGCTGAGCCCGCTCCCGACCGCGGATATGCGCCGCCTCAACGGGTTACAGCACACCCGGCCCAGCACACACTGGGCGCGGCGCGTCTTCGCGACGCGCTGCACCACGATGGACTTGCCGAGGTCGCACTACGACTTCAGCTATCTCACCAACAAGGTCGTCACCCTGGACGGTGGTCTGCTGCCGCGGTGAAGCCGGACAGGAGCGCGGTGATCGAGGTACCTGAGGCACTTGAGGCGGTCCGCAAGTCCCAGGGACCGACGCGCATCGTCGTCGGTCACACCGCATGAGACCACTACCGGGTCCGATCCGTCAGATCGGCTATGTCGTGCGCGATTTCGATCAGGCCTTGGCGACCTGGCTCGCGTTGGGGGTCGGGCCGTGGTTCGTGATCCGCGCGCGTCGGCAGCGGGCGATCTACCACGGCGAACCGTGCGACCTGACGCTGTCCATCGCCTTCGCCAACTCCGGCGAGCTGCAGATCGAAGTCATTCACCAAGAGAACGACACGCCGAGCATCTTCACCGAATTTCTCGCATCCGGACACGACGGCTTTCACCAGTTCGCTTGGTGGGCTGATGACTTCGAGGAGACGCTGCACAATGCCCGGGCCGCCGGCTGGCCCGTCCTGTGGTCGGGCGGCGAGGACGAAGGCACCCGCTTCGCCTACCTCAGGCCGACCGCCGGGCTGGCGAGGGTCTTCGAAATCATCGAGTTGACCGACGCCACCTCGGGCATGGCCAAACTCGTCCGCGATACCGCGCAGGGCTGGGACGGAAGCGACCCGATCCGCGTTCTGTGGATCGGATAGCGTCAAGCGGTTGGGTCCTGTGGGGCCATCGTGACAATGCGTTCGGCGCGTCGCAGCACCGGCATGTCGATCATCGTGCCGTCCAGTTCGAAGACGCCCCGTTGGTCGCCCGCCGCCTCCAGTACACGTCGCGCCCAAGCGATCTGGCCGGCGTTGGGCGCATAGCTTCGAAGAAGTTTTCGGATGCGGGCGGCAATCAAACCGTCAGTCTTCAGCTATCGCGATTCCCTCGGGCGGTGAGGGCTTCGTTTTGGTCCTCCCGCGTAGAAAACACGAGGCATGGTTCGATCGGGAAGTAGGTAGCGCGGCGGACCCCGGGCTGTAGCCCTGGGGGTGAGCGCGTCAAGTTTGTGCTGTGGTTGGCCACTGCTGGGTGGGTTCGGGCGGGTCGCATTGTTAGATAGGCGTGGCTTGTCTAATGTTGTCAGTGGTGGGTGTTACGTTGCGGACGAACGCGAATATCGCGTTCCAGTGCGCGTATGACGTGGTGTGGTGCCCGAAGTATCGGCGCAAGGTGATCGGCGGGCCGATGGAGCAGCGCCTGAAGGAGATCATCCTCGAGGTGATCGCCGAGAAGGGGGCATGGTTGATCGAGTTGGAGACCATGGCTGATCACGTGCACCTGGTGGTGGAGGTGGATCCGCAGTTCGGGATCCACAAGATGGTGAAGGCCATCAAGGGCCGGTCCTCGCGGGTGTTGCGCGAGGAGTTCCCCTGGCTGAAGTCGAAACTTCCGTCGTTGTGGACGAACTCCTATTTCGTGGCCACTGTCGGTGGTGCGCCGTTGTCGGTGATCAAACGTTACGTCCAGACGCAGAAGGATCGCTGAGCCATGTTGACGGGGCGGCGGTTTCGGGTCGAGTTCACCGACGAGCAGGCCGAGTATGCCGAGCAGATCGGTGCGGTGTGCCGGGCGGTGTGGAACACCGGCCTGGAACAACGCCGTGAATATCGCCGTCGTGGTGCGTGGATGAATTATCGGCCCCAGGCCCATGAGCTGGCCGAGGCCAAGGGCGAACATCCTTGGTTGAACGATGTTCCGGGGCATTGTTTGCAGCAGACGTTGATGGACTTGGACAAGGCCTGCCGCGCGCATGGAACGTTTCGGGTGCGGTGGCGTTCTGGGCGTCGTTGGGCGCCGTCGTTCCGGTTCCCCGCGGGCGCCAAGATGGCCGTGGACAAGCTCAACGGGCGCCATGGTCGGGTGAAGCTGCCCAAGCTCGGCTGGGTCAAGTTCCGGCAGACACGCAGCTTGGCTGGCGAAACCATCCGCTCGGCGACGCTCACGCGCGAGGGGCGGCATTGGTATGTTTCGCTGCTGGTCGACGACGGGATCGCGGCGCCGTTGGCTCATGCTGCACCGGGGGCTGCGGTGGGGGTGGATCGTGGGGTGCTGGTGGCGGTGGCCACCAGTGCCGGCGAATTGGTTGATCGGCCGTTTGTCACCGACGGTGAGCAGCGCCGCGCGGTGGCGTTGCAGCGCAGGCTGGCCAAGGCCGTCAAGGGTTCGGCCAACCGCACCAAGGCCCGGGCCGCCCTGGCGGCAGTGCGTGAGCGTGAGCGTCACCGGCGGCAGGATTTCTGCGCCAAAGCCGCCCACCAGCTGGCCACGGACAACGCTGTGGTGGTGCTGGAGAAACTTCCGGTCAAGAACATGACGCGGCGGGCGCCGCGGGCCCCGGACCCGGACAACCCTGGTGGGTTCCTGCCGAATGGGGCCGCGGCCAAGTCGGGTCTGAACAAGGGCATCTTGTCGAAAGGGTGGTACCGGTTGGAGCGAGCTTTGCAGTCGGTGGCCCGCTACACCGGGACAGAAGTGGTGAAAGTTCCGGCAGCGTTCACATCGCAACGCTGCTCGGTGTGTGGGCAGGTGGACCCGAAATCCCGCGAGAGCCAAGCGGTATTCCGGTGCACCCACTGCTCACATACCGAGCATGCAGATGTCAACGCCGCCAAGAATGTTCTGGCCGCAGGCCTTGCGGTCACCGCCTGCCGAGAAGCTGCAGCACCCGCGGGTGCTGCAGGGACACCGACGCAGGAACCAGCAGGAAACCGCGAGGGATTACTGCTCCACCCCCAAACAGCTGCTCCCGCA
>JAOPVX010000389.1 GCA_025965975.1 Mycobacterium sp.
AGTTATTTAGTACATTTAAATTATCAGGCCTGAAAAATATAGTTAAAAAAAGTGGGGAAACGTAGATGGTTTTCCCCGGGTTAATCCTTGTAATTAACCACTTTTGGTTCACTTCGCAAGGAGCGACGAGTGCGCCGCCGCGGTGATCGCCTCATGGAACATCTCGTCGCCGACAACGCCGCGATCGCCGGCCTCGATCTCCGCCTCCATCGTCGCAATCGCGTTCTCGATCGCCGCCATGTCGGCGTCGCTGCGTCGCGTGGCGGCCAAGCTCGCCAGTTTCACCTCCAGCGCTTCCCGGGCGTCGATAATCTCGGGAAGTCGGTCCGCGTGTTCGCGCAGCGCCTCGACAGCGCGCTCCTCGGTAGGACGGCGGACGAGAATGGCGCCATCGCCATGCCGCACCGACAACATGCCCTGCACTTCCAGCGCGACCAGCGCCTGACTCAATGACGCCCGGCTCACACCGAGCTGTGCCGCCAGATCCCGCTCGGCCGGCAGCCGATCACCGGGGGTCATTTCGTTGTCGGCGATGTACGCGCATAGTTGCTCGACGATCACTTCGTACAGCCGGGGCCGGGTTACACGCCTAAGTTGCTCAACCACTCGCTCACCTACTCTCTAGTCCAGCATACCGGGGCCGTTGTGCGGCCGTGTCGTGGGCGATGAATCACATCGCGTATTGACAGTGACGTGGTTCACTGCTCTACTGACTAGGCCAATGGTCCACTAGGGCAGTTCTTGACGTTAGGTTCTGTGCCACCGGGTCACCGCGGCAACGTCATCACCCAAGGGCAACCGGAATCGAGATTCACCATGACGATCAGCCAAGATCCACCGCGGATAGGCGGCAGTGACACCGACACCCGCGTGGCAGAGCCGCTGCGCTTGACCAAAGGACAACGCCGCGCGTTCTGGGGATCGTTCGGCGGCTGGGCCATGGACGGTTTCAACTGGACCGTCTTCGGGCTTGTGCTTGCCCCCACGATGGTGGCGCTGCTGCCGCGCGCGGGCGTCGAGCCCACCGCCGCCAACATCGGCTGGTACGGACAGATCAGCGCCGCGATATTTCTCCTCGGCTGGGGCTGCTCGGCGATTTGGGGGCCGATCGCCGACCGCTTCGGACGCAAGCCAGCCATGACCGCCTCCATCGTCATGTACGGGGTCTTCACCGCACTGGCCGGCACCGCCACCAACGTGTGGGAATGGAACGGTTACCGCTTCCTGGCCGCCATCGGCGTCGGCAGCGAATGGGCCATGGCAGGCACGTTGTTGGCCGAAGTACTACCCGAACGCGTGCGGGCCCGGTTCGGCGGTGCCATGCACTCCGCCGCCTACGTCGGTGTGCTCGCGGTATCCGCGTTGTATCTGGTCGCCGGTCCTCAGCTCGGCTGGCGCGGCATGTTCCTGATCGGCGGACTGCCCGCGTTTGCCGTGTTCATCATCCGCCGAATGACGCCCGAACCGGAACGTTGGCAGCAACGCGCCGACGAGGTGCGGCGACGCTCGTTCTGGCAACCCGTCATCGATATCCTCACCCCGCCATACAGGGCGCGCACCATCGGCAACCTGCTGCTCCTGGCGGTGTGTGTCATCGGCCTGTGGGCTGGATCGACCTACGTCCCAACGGCGATGACCACCCTGGCCAATCATGCCGGCTACAGCCACGACGCCACCGTTCGGCTGGCCGGTATCTCCGCCATGACCGTCGCCGCCTTCACGATCGCTGGCTGCTTCCTCGTTCCGCGTGTTGCCAACCGATTTGGCCGCCGAGCCACGTTGGCCGGTCTGTTCGGGCTGATGATCATCGGCGCCGTCGGCACCTATGGCGTCGCCTATCCGCTCCACTCGATCGCGGCCATGTTTGTCTTCCTCCCGATCCTGGGACTCGGCGGCGCCAACTTTGCTGTCTTTACCATCTGGCTACCTGAGCAATACCCCACCCGAATGCGCGCTACCGCCTTCGCCTTTACAACCACGCTGTCCCGCTGGTTCGCCGCCGTCGGCACCTTCCTCATCGGCTACGGCATTCATGCCACGGGATCGCTGACCATCCCGATCAGCCTCACGGCGGTCGTGTTCGGGCTAGGCATCGCGATGGTCAGGCTATCGCCCGAGACGCGCGGTCAGGCATTGCCGGACTGAGCGCTCTGACGGTCCAACCCGGAGGCCGCGGTCGATCGACCGCGGCCTCCCAGCGTTCGCGGCGACCATCCCACATCGAGTTCTTGCAAACCACGCCTTGACATCGCAGACCACGCATGTCAATCTCTAATTGACTAGGCCACTAGGCCACTAGGCCGGAGGTGCATTATGGCATCAACACTCCCGTCGTCGACGCGGTCTCTTGCCGCCGAGGACACCGGACCCCTGACCGGTCTGGTCGTTGTCGACCTCACCCGTGCGCTGGCCGGACCACATGCGGCGATGATGCTGGGCGACCTCGGCGCCGAGGTGATCAAGGTGGAGAATCCGCGTGGCGGCGACGACACCCGTGGATGGGGGCCGCCCTTCGTTTATCCGAGCGACAGCGAACGTGAATCCACTTACTTCCTGTGCGCGAATCGGAACAAGAGATCCGTAACCCTCGATCTGAAGGACGACGCCGGTAAGGCCGCCCTGGCGGCCCTCATTCGCCAGGCCGACGTGCTCATGGAAAACTTCCGGCCCGGCGTCCTGGACCGGCTCGGCTTCACCCAGCAGCGGCTGGCCGAGATCAACCCCCGTCTGATCGTGTTGTCGATCAGCGGCTTCGGTCACGACGGCCCCGAAGCGGGGCGGCCAGGTTACGACCAGATCGTCCAGGGCGAAGCCGGGCTGATGTCGGTAACGGGCTCGTCCCCGAGCGACCTTCAGTGCGTCGGGGTCCCGATCTCCGACCTGCTGGCCGGCATGTACGGCGCCTT
>JAOPVX010000133.1 GCA_025965975.1 Mycobacterium sp.
CCGGTACTCGACCGACCCGACTGTGATCCCCAGCTTCTGGGCGAATCGCCGGCACAAGTGGTCGTCCTGCCGTGCACTGCCGAGCAGGTACCCGCCGCCGTGGATCCACAGTAAGGCACCAGAAGTACCGGCCGGCTCCAGCGGTCGATGCAACCTGACGCCCGCGCCGGTGGCGAGCTTGAGAACTTCCACGTCGTTGTGCCGACTGGGCAGGTGCAACGACATGAGAAGACGGAACAGCGGCAGAGTCCGGCGGGAAACCAGTGGGCGCGGCGCGAACCGGGCAATCCGTCGCAGCTCGGGATGAAAATCTTCGTTCGACACGGTTCCGAACCCCCTACTTCAAGAACGGGTCTCGTGGCGACCCGACGATGCGTTCGTTGATGGTGTTGTCGGCGGGTGATTTCCGATCTGCCGCCGACCCAGCCAGCGCAAGTCCGAGCTCTGTATCGGGTGCAGCGGGATTAAGCAGACGCGCATGGCGATCTCTCCTTGCTCGGGTAGCGCCGGCTTGGTCGTCAAGTCTGCGCGCTATGAGGAGGCTAGCGCAAGACACTTGCATAATCAGGTGACTGGCGGTAATACTGCACCACTGCGGATCAGGCGTGAACGGCGGGAAGTCAGTGATCGGCCTCGATGTCGTCGAGTGCCGCCTGGAGGAGTCGGCTGGGGTCGGTCTGGTCCCCGTCAAGCAAGAACAGATAGGCCGAGCCGATTGTCAGGGCGAGGAGCTCTGTGGCCTTCGTCTCGGGCCGAACTGTGGGCCGGATGGAACCGTCAGCGATGCCGTCGGCGACGTGCGCCCGGAAGTTCCGTTCGACCTCCCCTAGCCACACTGCCATGCGCGGCTGGAGCTCGGGGATCGACGTAGCGGCTTCGAGGTTCAGGACGAAGACCGCTCGCAGGAAGACGGACGATTCGTCGGCGAGCTCCGTGAGTGCGTGCGCTGACGCGCGCAGCCGAGCGAGCCCAGTGCTGGCCGACGGCAGAGAAGCACTCAGGAGCCGTCGCTGATAATCACTGGCGAGGATGTCGGCGATCAATCCGGCCTTCGAGCCGAAGCGCACTCGGACCATCTCCCGGCTGTACCCGGCCCGCTCGGCGATCTGCGCTGCAGTCGTACGGTGGTACCCCTGCTCGGCAACGAGCTGGGCAGCCGCTTCGAGCAGGCGATGGGTGGACTGGTCGACCCGTTCGGCTTGCGTCGGCCGTTGGAACGAAGCGGGCATTCCTCGATTCTGCCCGCCAGATCCCCTACGGGCGGGTTTGCCCCCGGCGATAGGCGGTGACGATCGGGGCCAGTTCGCCGGGTGTGGCGCCGTGGAGGATCACGGAGTCGGCACCGAGGGCGCGCTGGGCGCGGATAGAGCGGGCGCACGCCTCGGGTGTGCCCGTTGCCGCTGCCGCCAGCCACTCCTCGGGGATGAGTGTGGCGATGTACTCGAGCTGGTCGGTCGTGGCGTGGCCGTCGATCGCGCCGGTGAAGCCAGCGACCAGCGGGTCGGCGCTGAAGCCGGCCAGTATCGCCGGGTCCCAGCGGTTGGTTTCGACGAGCAGGTCGCCGTAGGCCTGCAGATAGGTGGCGAGCCGCCCGACGGACTTCTTGAGCCGAAGCGGCTCGGGGATGTGGTCGCCGATCGTGGCGAAGCAGGACCATACCCGCACGTCGGCCGGGTCGCGGCCGGCGTGGGTGGCCGCGTCCTTCACGATGCCGACGCAGCGAGCCAAGGTCTCATCGGTGAAATAGGTGTGCAGGATGACGTCGTCGAACAATCGGCCGCCGAGGGCAAGTGAGTTGGGACCGAACGCCACCAGGCCGAGTGGGATGGTCTCGTCGAAGCCGGGATCGAGACGGAGGAACGGATAGGATCCGGCTGGGCCGTTGTGGCCGATGATCGCTTCTCCCTTCCAGAGGCGGCGCATCAGGCCGACGAAGTCCTCGAGCTGGGCGGTGGTGATGCGGGACAGCCCCATCGCGTCAAAAAGGGGCGGGATGCCGCGACCGAGGCCAAGGGTGAAGCGCCCCCCGGTCATGCGATGCATCGTCGAGGCGTATGACGCGGTCACGATCGGATGGCGACTGTTGGGGTTGGTGGCCGCGGTGATGATGCGCAGACGGCTGGACACCGCAGCGGCAGCGCCCGACAGGGTCACCGCCTCCTTGAGGTCGAACCGCTCGGAGATGAAGAGAGCGCCGAGGCCGAGTTCCTCGGCGTCGCGAACCTCGTCGATGAGGGCGCGGGGAGACTCCGGTGCGCCACCCAAGCCGTAGAAGCCGAGTTCGGCCAGTAGCTCCTGCATTCCGGTAGCCTATGCAGATAGTTGCGGATACGCAAATAAAAGAGATACGGTCACACGCATGGGTCCAGCGGTCGGAAGTTCATCTGCGTCGATGCCGTCTTCGATTGGGGAGGTGACACCCGCGTGGCTGACTGACACGCTGCGAGCCGACGGTGCGCTCGCGGCTGAGGGCACCGTGACGGGGGTCGCCGCCGAGCAGATCGCAGTTGGCACCGGCTTTCTGTCCGACCTGTTTCGGCTACGTCTGCAGGGCGATGGGCCCGAGAGCCTCATCCTCAAGATTCCTGCGACGTCCGCGCTGTACCGGGCCACGGCCCACGGCGCCAACGTGTACCAGCGCGAGGTCGTGTTCTACCGGGACCTGGCGGGGTCCTGCCCACTGCGAACACCCCATGCGTACTACGCGGAGTTCGACCAATCCGGGGCGATGGTGCTCCTGCTCGAAGATCTCGGTCTCCTGGAAGCGCCCGACCATCTCGAGGGCCTGCAACTCGACCGGGCCGGCCTGGTGATCGATCGCCTTGCCGAATTCCACGCTTGGGGAGCTTCGCCCAACCGTCCACCCCTGGATCCAGCGATCTTCCCCTCAGTGGTCGACCAAGTCGGACAACTCGGCTCCGTCATCCCGCTTGGGTGGGAGACCTATCTCGTCAACCGTCGACACGACCACCCACCCGCCGTCGACCGATTGATTGACCGCCTGCCCGATCTGACCCTCGAGCTGGCGGCTTCGCTGACAGGTCCGGCCTGCCTCGCCCACGGCGACCTGCGGGTCGACAACCTGTTCTTCGCCGGTAACGACGTAGCCGTCGTCGATTTTCAGTTCTGTACGCGGGCCAGCGGCATCTACGACGTCGCCTACCTACTCTCTCAAGGCCTGCACACGACCGTCCGTCGCGGGCACGACCGCGAGTTGGTCGACCGCTACGTCCGCGCCATCCGCTGTGCCGGCCTATCCATCGATGACGACACCGCGTGGGACCAGTACCTGCGGGCCACTGCCCTTTTGGTGGTCTTCCCGCTGGGCGCAATCCTCGGCTGGTCCACGGTCGGCGAGCGAGCGCGAGATCTCGTCCTCACGCTCATCGAGCGATGGGCCGCCGCGGTAGTCGACGTGGAGGCCACGGCGCTGGCGTCATGAGGACGGCCCGAGAGGTCGTGTGGCAATAACGCGAGCTGGATGGCGTCGGCCGCGATCGCGAACGGCGCCGTCAGCTGGCCGGCTCGAGCAGCTCGAGGTCAAGCTCGACCTTCACCACCTCGCCGAGCATGACGGCACTAACCCCGGGCGGGAGCTGGACATCGATGCCGAAGTCCTTGCGGCGGACCTCCAACGTGGCCGCGAAGCCGGCGTGGCGGGGACCGCCCGGGACGCTCTCGATGCCGCCGAACTCCACGGCGAGGGTGGTCGGACGGATGACCTCGCCGATCGTCAGCTCGCCGTCGACCCGGTACTCCGAACCTGCACCGGTGACGCGAGTGGAGCGGAACACCATGGTCGGACGCTTGGCGACATCGAAGAGGGCGGGCGACAGCGCGTTCTTGTCGCGGTCGGCGTTTGCGGTGTCGATCGATGCGACGTCGACGGTTGCGACGATGGTGGTCGTGTCTAGCGTCTTGCCGACGACGACCTCGGCGTCGAAGCGGTTGAAGCGCCCCCGCACCTTGGACACGCCGAGGTGCCGGATGGCGAACCCGACGAACGAGTGGTGGGGGTCGACCGCCCACCGGCCGGGGATCAAAGGCAGCGAGACGCCAGTGGTTGATGTGGTGGTCATGCCTGGAACGCTCCTCGATGGTGGCAGTGGCCGAGAGGCGACCGTTGGCAGCCCGGACCCTGGCGTCAGGCAGCGTCGCCCGATATATGCAAGTTACAGTATGACGCTAGTCACTCGCAATACAGTGTTGCTCGCATTTTATGCGACGAGCACGGCGACGAAACCCCGGACGAGATCGATGATGCGATCAACTGCCTCTTCGGCCGAGCTGGGCAGGTCGCCGGTCTGCACTACATAGTTGCGATACCAGTTCGCGGCGAGGATGCAGGAGGCGGCGAGCAGGTACGGTCGGCTGTCACGTGCTGGGTCAACAGCCATGCGGTCGGCGATGGCCAGGGCCACCTCGTCGATCAGCGTCTCGCGAACGGCGAGTCCTTGCGCCCGGACGCTGTGGGAGGACTTGGTGAGCTCGGCGCGGTGGCGCTCGTTGTCGATGTCGACCATCAACATCGCCGCGAGGTCCTTGATGCCCATGCGCATCGTCTCGAGCAGGGGCAGCTCGGCCGGCTGGGCGCGGACGGCGTCGCCGAGGTGGCCGGTCCAGTCGCCGAGGTCCGAGAAGATCACCGCCTCCTTGGAGCCGAAGTGGCGGTAGAAGGTCGAGGGGTCGACATCGGCGCGTTCCGCGATGTCGTTCACGGTGACGGCGTCGAAACCGCGTTCGGCAAAGAGCTCGAGCGCGACGGCCGCCAGGCCATTTCGCGTCTCGAGGCGCTTTCGGTCACGCCGACCGACTACCGGTCGGACCTCGCCATTCTCGGTCACTGCCGGCTCCCGCCTGTAGGGGACTTGTAAATGTTAGTCCCTCGCAGAGTCGAGTCGCTGTTGACTTCGGCGAGCCGGTCGCTTTCGGGCGCTAACCGGCGGGGTTCAAGTTCTTGAGGTACTGGTCGCGTACTGGTCGCGACCAATCGTCATCAGCTCGGCGAGCGGTGCTCCGGCCTCGTACCCAGCCAGCAGGTCCTCAGGGTCGAAGGGCCAGCCGACCGGATTGACGGCGAACTCCGGGCTGTGGATCCACTCGTCGGCCAGCTCCATCGGCATCGCCTCGACCATCATCTCGTTCTTGTGGCCGTCAGGATCCGCATAGTAGATGCTCACCGTTGCGCCGTGGTTCATGCAGTACACCGGCGTGAAGCCCGCCGCCCTGGCCCGCACGTACATGCCGAGGAGAGCGCCAAGCGACTCGAAGACGAACGCGAGGTGCTCGAGGCCCGGGGCCACGGCGACGTCCACCCCGACGGCGCCGGTGGCGTCGGCGACGCGGAGGCCCTCGCCCGCGGTCTTGTCGGCCAGCTCGGGCACGGCGATAAACGCGAGGCGGTGGTGCTCCTCGTCATAGGTGATCGCAGCCCCGTGGGGGCGCTGGTCGAAGACCATACGGGCGTTGAGCAGCAGCTCGTAGTGCCGGATCGCCTCGTCCAGATGGGCGGTGCGCAACACCGCGTGGGCCAGCTTGTACGGCGCGACCGGCTCGGTCGGCAAGGTCCTAGCCATGGGGGCTCCTCGGGTGGGTGGCGTTAGTCCATCGGGCGAAAGTGTCCGATACATGCAAGTTACATGGTTACGCCAGTTGCTGGCAATACCCAGTTTCTTGTACCGTGAGTCAATGTCCGGACCGCGCATCCCACCCTTACCTGCCGACCAGCTCGAGGCGGAGCACGCCGACCTCCTCGACGCGATCAACCGTGACGCGACCGGGGCGAGCAACGTCGCAACCACGCTCCTGCGCCACCCCCTGCTGTTCCGCCTGTGGGCGCCGCTGTCCGGTGGGCTCCTCTACGGTTCGCTCCTCCCCCATCGTGATCGCGAGCTGCTCATCCTGCGCACCACCCCGAACTGCCATGCGCACTACGAGTGGGCCCACCACGTCGCGATCGGCAAACAGGCGGGTCTCACCGACGTCGACAATGTCCTTCAC
>JAOPVX010000158.1 GCA_025965975.1 Mycobacterium sp.
GTGGGGCGACCCGTCGCTCTACGACAGCACGCTGCGAATCCTGGACACCGTCGCGGCCCGTGCCGACATCGACTACGACGTCATCCCCGGCATCACCGCGATCCAGGCACTCACGGCGCGACACCGCATTCCGCTCAACGACGTCGGCGAACCGGTGCTGATCACCACGGGCAGGCAGCTGCGCGACAACGGGTTGTCCGGCAGCGCCGTGGTGATGCTCGACGCTGACTGTTCGTTTCGGGCCTGCCGGCCGCAGACCCGAATCTGGTGGGGCGCTTACCTGGGCACACCGGACGAGCTGCTGGTGTCCGGCACCGTCGGGGAGGTCGGCGCCAAGATCGCCGAGCTGCGCGCCGAGGCGCGTGCCCGGCACGGCTGGATCATGGACACATACCTGCTGCGTTCGGCAGACTGACCGCATGGGGTCTTTCCTGCTGCGCGCCGCGTTGACCGGGTTCGCGCTGTGGGTGGTGACCAAGGTCGTTCCCGGCCTGTCTTTCGTCGGCGGCGACACCACGCTGCAGAGGGTCGGCATCATCTTCGTCGTCGGGGTGATCTTCGGGCTCGTCAACGCGATCATCAAGCCGATCGTGCAGATCTTGTCGATCCCGCTGTACATCCTGACCCTGGGCTTGATCCACATCGTGATCAACGCGCTGATGTTGTGGATCACCGCATGGATCACCGAGCACACCACCCACTGGGGCCTGTACGTCGACCATTTCTGGTGGACGGCGATCTGGGCCGCGATCGTCCTTTCGATCGTGAGCTGGCTTCTGTCGTTGATCACCCGCGACGCCGGACGACGCGTGCGGGACTGATCGGCACACTGGACACATGCCGGAACTACCTGAGGTCGAGGCGCTGGCCGATCATCTGCGCCGTCGCGCCGTCGGGCTGACCATCGGCCGCATCGACGTGTCGGCGCTCTCGGTGCTCAAGACATTCGACCCGCCGATCAACGTGCTGCACGGTGCGACCGTCGCAGGCGCCAACCGGTGGGGCAAATACCTCGGCATGCAGGTGGGCGAACTGCACCTCATCACGCACCTGTCGCGGGCTGGCTGGCTGCGCTGGTCGGACAAGCTGGCCGCGGCGCCGCTGAAGCCAGGCAAGGGTCCGATCGCGTTGCGCGTGCACTTGAATGAACCCAGCACGCCCGGCTCGGCACCGGGTTTCGACCTGACCGAGGCGGGCACCCAGAAGCGGTTGGCGGTGTGGCTGGTCGACGATCCGGCCAAGGTGGCGGGCATCGCCGCGCTTGGGCCCGATGCGCTGTCGTTGGGCCCCGAGGAGCTGGCCGGTGTGCTGGCAGGCAACAGCGGACGGATCAAGACCGTCATCACCGATCAGAAGGTGATCGCCGGCATCGGCAACGCCTACAGCGACGAGATCCTGCATGTCGCCAAGCTGTCGCCGTTCGCAACCGCGGGCAAGCTGACCGACGCACAGTTGGCCGCGCTGCACGACGCGATGATCTCGGTGCTGACCGACGCGGTCGAACGCTCAGTCGGCCAGCAGGCCGCGACCCTGAAGGGGGAGAAGCGATCGGGGCTGCGGGTGCATGCCCGCACGGGATTGCCGTGCCCGGTGTGCGGCGACACCGTGCGTGAAGTGTCGTTCGCCGACAAGTCGTTCCAGTACTGCCCGACGTGTCAGACCGGCGGGAAGGTGCTTGCCGACCGGCGGCTGTCGCGACTGCTGAAGTGATTACGGCTTGAGGCCGTCGCTGGTGAGCTCCATGATGCGTGCGGCCTGCTTCTTACCCTCGGGTCCCGCGTCCACCCGCCACATGAATCCCATCAGCAGCAGCACGTCGTCCGGATCCAGTCCGGCACGCATGCTGCCGTCGGCGACGCATGCGTCGATGAGCCGGCCGACCGCGGTGGCACCAAACCGGTCGTCACGGCACCGCTGGTCGGTGCAAGCACCACGACGCAGATCGACGACGCGGTCGCATCGCTGGAGATCACGCTGACCGCCGACGAGATTCAGCGCCTCGAAGCGCCGTACACGCCGCGCTACGATTTCCAGGGGATCTCCGACGACAGCGTGCTGCGTGAGGTCATCGCGCGGGTGCCGCAGATGAGCCCGGCGGTGTCGTGAAGTTACGCTAACGCGGTGACTCGCCAGAAGATTTTGATCACCGGGGCCTCCTCGGGCCTTGGCGCAGGGATGGCCCGCGCGTTCGCCGCGAAGGGCCGCGATCTGGCCTTGTGCGCCCGTCGCACCGACCGGCTCGACGAGCTGCGGGCCGAGCTGCTCGAGCGTCATCCCGGCGTCACCGTCGCCGTCGCCGCGCTGGACGTCAACGACCATGACCAGGTACCGAAGGTTTTCGGCGAGCTCTCCGATGAGCTCGGCGGCATCGACCGCATCATCGTCAACGCAGGGATCGGCAAGGGCGCGCCGCTTGGCTCGGGCAAGTTGTGGGCCAACAAGGCCACCATCGAGACGAATCTCGTTGCGGCACTTGTGCAGGTCGAGACCGCGATCGAGATGTTCAAGACGGCCGGCGGCGGGCATCTGGTGCTCATTTCGTCGGTGCTCGCCAACAAGGGCGTGCCCGGCGTGCGCGCCGCCTACGCCGCCAGCAAGGCCGGGGTGTCGTCGCTGGGTGAATCGCTGCGCGCCGAATACTCCAAGGGGCCGATCAAGGTGACGGTGATCGAGCCGGGCTACATCGAATCCGAGATGACCGCCAGTGCCGAGACGACGAAGCTGATGGTCGACAACGAGACCGGCACGAAGGCGATGGTCGACGCGATCGAACGCGAACCGGGCCGGGCGGCGGTGCCGAGCTGGCCATGGGCGCCGTTGGTGCAGTTGCTGCGCCTGCTGCCACCCGAGCTCGCCGCCCGCTTCGCCTGAACGGCATCGGTTTAATCTTCCGCCGCGCGTGGTAGCCACTGCATATGACGGTGAAACTTTCGAAGATGACGCCCGCACTATTCGCCGGTGCCGCGGCAGCTGCGATTGCATTGGCCCCGGCCGCCATGGCCGACCCGCCGGCTCCGCCGCCATGCGTCAACGCTGACGGCACACCGTGCTCGGGCGTTGGCAACGCCGGGCCCGGTGGCGCACAGGTGAACATCCCGTACGGCCCGGCGGGCTCGGCAGATCGCGGCGGTGCCAGCGGTGCCATTCCCTATGGTCCGTCCGGCTCGGCCGATGGTGGCGGTGCCAGCGGTGCCATTCCCTATGGACCGGGCGGCTCAGCGGGCCCCGGTGGTGCCAGCGGATGCATCCCCAATGTGGGTTGCGTGAACGTCCCCGGGTAACGGCGACGGCCTACGCTGAGCGGCCGCGTTCGGCTCGGTAGTGGCGTACCAGCGCATCGGTCGAGGAGTCCGATTGCTTGGCAGGCGACGCGTCGCTGGTGATCACCGGGAGCAGCGCCTTGGCCTGGGTCTTGCCGAGCTCGACACCCCACTGGTCGAACGAGTCGATGCCCCAGATGACACCCTCGGTGAAGACCTGATGCTCGTAGAGGGCGATCAACTGACCGACCACCGACGGGGTCAGCTTGGTGGCCAGGATCGACGTCGTTGGCCGGTTGCCTGGCATCACCTTGTGCGGGACGACGTCGGCCGGGGTGCCCTCAGCGGCGATCTCCTTGGCGGTCTTGCCGAACGCCAGCACCTGGGTCTGGGCGAAGAAGTTGCTCATCAACAGGTCGTGCATGCTGCCGGTGCCGTCTGCCGTCGCCAAGTCGTCGGTGGGCTGGGAGAACCCGATGAAGTCGGCGGGGATCAACCGCGTGCCCTGGTGCAGCAGCTGGTAGAACGCGTGCTGGCCGTTGGTTCCCGGCTCGCCCCAATAGATTTCGCCGGTGTCGGCGGTGACCGGTGTGCCGTCGGCCCGCACGGACTTTCCGTTGGACTCCATCGTCAGCTGCTGCAGGTAGGCGGCGAAGCGTGACAGGTCATTGGAATATGGCAGCACCGCGCGTGACTGGGCGCCGAAGAAGTTGTTGTACCACAGGCCGATAAGGCCAAGCAATGCAGGCGCATTCGCCTCCAGCGGCGCGCTGCGGAAGTGGTCGTCGACGATGTGGAACCCGGCAAGGAATTCGGCGAACCGCTCGCGGCCGATGACGGCCATCACCGACAGCCCGATCGCCGAGTCCACCGAGTAGCGTCCGCCGACCCAGTCCCAGAAGCCGAACATGTTGTCGGTGTTGATGCCGAAGTCGTCGACCAGCTTCTTGTTCGTCGACACTGCCACGAAGTGTTTGGACACCGCGGCGTCGCCAAGGGCGTCGGTCAGCCAGCGGCGCGCGGCGGTCGCGTTGGTCAGTGTCTCGAGCGTCGAGAAGGTCTTCGATGCGACGATGAAAAGCGTTGTGGCAGGGTCGAGTCCGTCGAGCTTGGCCACCAGGTCGGCGGGGTCGACGTTGGAGACGAACCGCGCAGAGATTCCCGCATCCGCGTAGTGACGTAGCGCGTCGTACACCATCACCGGACCCAGGTCCGACCCGCCGATGCCGATGTTGACGACGGTCTTGATGCGTTCTCCTGTCGCGCCCGCCCACTCGCCGCTGCGCAGCCGGTCGGTGAAGTCGCCCATCGCGTCCAGCACCGCGTGCACGTCCTCAACGACGTTCTGGCCGTCGACGACGAGTTCGGCGCCGCGGGGCAATCGCAGCGCGGTGTGCAGCACCGCGCGGTTTTCGGAGGTGTTGATGTGGACGCCGGAGAACATCGCGTCCCGGCGCTGCTCCAGCCCGGCGGTGCGGGCCAGCTCGATGAGCAGCTGCAGCGTCTCCCGCGTGATCCTGTGCTTGCTGTAGTCGATGTAGAGGTCGCCGACCGTCAACGACAGCTCCGTTCCCCGGCTGGGGTCTTCCGCGAAGAATTCACGCAGCTGTTTCTCGCCGATTTCAGCGTGATGCCGAGAGAGGGCAGTCCATGCGGGCGTGGCGGTTACGTCGGGGGTCTGCTGTGTAGCGGCGGTCATGTTAACGACCATAGTGCGGCTGACCAGGGCGCGGGACAAGTGCGCATTGACAGAGAATTGACAGCGGTTGACGTCGATCTGGGTGGCAATGACGTCACCAAGATCGTGCACTGCATCGACGGGCACCTGTCGGTCAGCGGAAACTCGAACACCGTCACCGTCGACGGGCATTGTGCGAGCGTCACCGTCTCGGGAAACGCCAACGCCGTCGTCGTCGACTGCGGATTCGATCACGCTGGCGGGGATCGACGGCACGGTGACCTCTCACTCCGGGTCGCCGAAGATCAGCAATCACGGCATCTCGAACACCGCTACGCAGGGCTGATCACCCCGTCTCGGGCCGAATGTGTCATCGATCGGCGCGAAGGTGTAAATGATGGAGTATGGACACTTCCGCTCTGCTGGCGTCGGTTCCCACCGGCCTCTGGATCGGCGGCGAGGAACGCCCCGGTTCATCAACCTTCAACGTGCTCGACCCCTCCGACGACCAGGTGCTGATCGCCGTCGCCGACGCCACTCAAGGCGATGCCGTCGCGGCGCTCGACGCCGCGTGCACGGTGCAGGCGGAGTGGTCGGCCACCGCGCCAAGGGAGCGCGGCGAGATCCTGCGCGCGGTGTTCGAGAAGATCACCGAGCGCGCCGAGGACGTCGCCGCCCTGATGACCCTGGAAATGGGCAAGGTGCTGCCCGAGAGCATGGGCGAGGTGCGCTACGGCGCCGAGTTCTTCCGCTGGTTCGCCGAAGAGGCGGTGCGCATTGGCGGCCGCTACACCCCAAGCCCCGCGGGCACGGGCCGCATCATCGTGACGAAGCAGGCGGTCGGTCCCTGCTACGCGATCACGCCGTGGAACTTCCCGCTGGCGATGGGCACCCGCAAGATCGGCCCCGCGATGGCGGCGGGCTGCACGATGATCGTCAAACCGGCACAGGAGACGCCGCTGACGATGCTGCTGCTGGCCAAGCTGATGGACGAGGCGGGCCTGCCAAAGGGAGTGCTGTCGGTGCTGCCGACCACGCATCCGGGCGACGTCACCACGGCGCTGATCGACGACGGGCGGCTGCGCAAGCTGACGTTCACCGGGTCCACCGGTGTGGGTAAGGCCCTGGCCAAGCAGGGCTCGGACAAGCTGCTGCGGCTGTCGATGGAACTGGGCGGCAACGCGCCGTTCGTGGTGTTCGACGACGCCGACGTCGATGCCGCCGTCGACGGCGCGATCCTGGCGAAGATGCGCAACGGTGGCGAGGCCTGCACCGCGGCCAACCGGTTCCACGTCGCGAACTCGCTGCGCGAGGAGTTCACCGAGAAGCTGGTGAAGCGGATGAGCGAGTTCACCGTTGGCAAGGGCCTGGACTCGTCGTCGACGCTGGGCCCGCTGATCAACGCCAAGCAGGTCGCCACCGTCGAGGACCTGGTCTCCGATGCGGTGTCGCGCGGCGCGACGGTCGCGGTTGGCGGCGTCGCCCCTGGCGGCCCCGGCAACTTCTATCCGGCGACGGTGCTTGCCGACGTGCCCGCCGACGCCCGCATCCTCAAGGAGGAGGTGTTCGGCCCCGTCGCGCCGATCACCGGGTTCGACACCGAGGAGGAAGGCCTGGCCGCGGCCAACGACACGGAGTACGGGCTGGCGGCCTACATCTACACCACCTCGCTGGACCGGGCGCTGCGCGTGGCCGAGGGCTTGGAGGCCGGGATGGTTGGGGTAAATCGCGGCGTGATCTCCGACCCTGCGGCGCCGTTCGGCGGCGTCAAGCAGTCCGGGTTCGGCCGTGAGGGTGGTATCGAGGGGATCGAGGAGTACCTCGACACGAAATACATCGCGTTGACGAAGTAAACACGCCGGAGCCGCTCGGCCGGCGACAAAACGCACCGGAGCCGCTCGGCCGGCGACATAAACACACCGGAGCCGCTCGGCCGGCGACATAAACACCAGGCGCGCCTTCCGGATTCGGCGTGGCAAGGCCCCTAGAATTCCGCCAGTGCGCCAGGTCCGTGTCGCCCCGCGCCGCCACGGCGCTCGGTCTAAGGGCATTCCTGCGCTGGACGGCATCCGAGCCGTCGCGGTTGCCCTCGTCCTGGCCGAGCACGGCGGCATCCCCGGTGTTTCCGGCGGGTTCCTCGGTGTCGACGTCTTCTTCGTGCTCAGCGGATTCCTGATCACGTCGCTGTTGCTCGACGAACGGCGCCGTACCGGGCGAATCGCGTTGGCCGGCTTCTGGATCCGGCGTGCGCGGCGGCTGTTGCCCGCGCTGATCGTCATGGTGCTTGCGGTGGTGGCGGCGCGAGCACTCTTCCCGCCGGAGGCCACCGCAACGCTGCGCGACAACGCCGTCGCCGCCTTCTTCTGGGTTGCGAACTGGGCGTTCGTCGCGCAGCGGACCGATTACTTCTCGGAGGGGACCCCACCGTCGCCGCTGCAACACACGTGGTCGCTCGGTGTCGAGGAGCAGTACTACCTGCTCTGGCCGCTGCTGCTGATCGCCGTCGTCGCGTTGATCGGCGCCCGCGCCCGCTGGGCCGTCTTCGCGCTCGCCGCGGCGGGCGCCGTTGGCTCGGCGGCCGCGGCCATCTTGATGGCGTCCGACGCAGGAGTGAACCGGGTCTACTTCGGCACCGACACCCGCGCGCAGGCCCTGCTGGTTGGCGCGGCCGCGGCCGCCCTGCTGGTGCGCGACTGGTCGGTGCTGACGGCCGGTGGCACGTTGATCCGCACGCGGTGGAGGCGGTGGGTTGCGGGCGGGCTGTCGGTCCTCGGCCTGGCGATGTTGGCGGCGCTAGCGCACTTCGCGACGGGTAGCGCCCGCGATTTCCGCGCCGGACTGCTTCTCGCGGTGGCGGTGGCCGCGGTCCTCGTCGTCGCGCCGGTTGCGCTGGATCAGGGCGGATTTGTCGCACGGGCGTTGGCGTTGCGGCCGCTGGTGTGGCTCGGCGCTATCTCCTACGGCGTCTACCTGTGGCACTGGCCGATCTTCCTGGCGCTCAACGGGGAACGCACCGGCTGGTCAGGCTGGCGGCTGTTCGCCGTGCGGTGTGCGGCGACGGTCGCGGTGGCCACGGCGTCGTGGTGGCTGCTCGAGCAGCCCATCCGCCGATGGCGGCCGGTGATCGTTCCGATGCTGCCGCTCGCCGGGGCCACGGCCGCCACCGCGGCGGCGGTGACGATGCTCGTGCTTCCCGTCGGCACCAAGCCCGCCGACCTGCCCGTGGGTCCCGACGTGGACTCCGCGGCGCTGGTCTCACCCGAGGTGCCTGTCGAGGTGAAATCGGCCGCGGGGACCCCCACCCCAGGCACCAAGCGCGTCGCGGTCTTCGGCGATTCGGTCGCATGGACGTTGATGCGGTACATGCCGCCGACGCGGGGGCTGAACTTCGCCAACTACACCACCATCGGGTGTGGCATCGCCCGCGGCGGTCCCTATCGCTACGTCGGCGAGACGCTGAATCAGAAACCCGAATGCGACGCCTGGCCGGTCCGTTGGTCACAGCGGATCAACCATGACCGGCCCGACGTCGTGCTGCTGATCGTCGGCCGCTGGGAGGTCGTGGACCGGGTCAACGAGGGGCACTGGACGCACATCGGCGACGACGCGTACGAGGCGTATCTGCGCGGCGAGCTGCAACGGGCCCTCGACATTCTCACCTCGACCGGAGCCCACGTTGTGGTGACGACCGAGCCGTACAACCGGCGCGGCGAAAGGCCCGACGGCAGCCTGTATCCGGAGGATCAGCCTGCCCGCGCCGACCGCTGGAACACCTTGTTGCGCAGCGTTATCGGAAAGCGACCCGGTGTCACGCTGCTCGACCTCAACGAGAAGTTGGGCCCGAACGGCTACTACACCAGCAAGGTCGACGGCATCAAGATGCGCATCGACGGGGTGCATCCGACGCCGGAGGCGGTCAAGTGGCTGACGCCGTGGCTGACCGACGCGCTGCGTTGATCGCCGAGATCGACGAAAGGGCGCCTCGCACTTTTGCGCCCGGTTGTCCGTTTGGGCGTCAGTGGCCGAGGCGGCCGCGGCCAAGGCGCAGCAGCAGCATCGCCAGGTCCTTGCCCTCGGGACCGAGCGCGCTGTAACGCTCGATGACCTTCATCTCGCGGCTGTGCACAAGGCGGGTGCCGCCGGAGGCCATCCTGGCCTTGCCGATGAGCTTGGACACCTCGGTGCGGCGCCTGACGGCTTCCAGGATCTCGGCGTCGAGACGGTCGATCTCCTGGCGCAGGTCGTCAATGGCGGGGGGGCTGTCAGGCACCTGTCCGGTTTCGGCTTCGATAGTCATGGGATTCTCTTCGCTCTCGTTGTGTGGGGGGTCTGGTCTCATCCGGTTTCGGGCCTCACACAAGAGACGAGCCCCGGATCCGGAAGCGGACCGCGGGGCTCTGGGAAGCAGCTAGACCACGGGCACCGCTGGCCGGTACCCGTAAAAAAAACGCCGCTGCTTCATGAGCACACATCGAGTGTGCCATCCCTGGCCGTGCCAGCGCAAAGGTGTCGTTTCACAGCGGTAGGTTGGGGCGGACATGAGTTTGCACGTGACGGATCCCAATCCCAGCTTGAACGACACAGCGCAGCAGCTGCTCGACGGCCTGAATCCGCAGCAGCGCCGGGCGGTGCTGCACGAGGGTTCGCCATTGCTCATCGTCGCGGGCGCCGGGTCAGGCAAGACCGCGGTGCTGACCAGGCGGATCGCCTACCTGCTTGCCGCCCGTGATGTCGGCGTCGGGCAGGTGCTGGCCATCACCTTCACCAACAAGGCCGCCGCCGAGATGCGCGAGCGGGTGGTGGGGCTGGTCGGCCCCCGAGCGCGCTCCATGTGGGTGTCGACGTTCCACTCCACCTGCGTGCGGATCCTGCGCAACCAGGCCTCGCTGCTGCCAGGGCTGAACTCCAACTTCTCGATCTATGACGCGGACGACTCGCGGCGGCTGCTGTTGATGATCGGCAAGGACATGGGGCTGGACACCAAGCGGTACTCGCCGCGGTTGCTGGCCAACGGGATCTCCAACCACAAGAACGAGCTGATCGGTCCGGAGCAGGCGGTGACGGAGGCCTCGGAGGCCGGCGAGGAGCTGCCCCGCATCATCGCCGATGTCTACGCCGAGTACCAGCGCCGGCTGCGCGCGGCCAACGCGCTGGACTTCGACGACCTCATCGGCGAGGCAGTCGCTGTGCTGCAAGCCTTTCCGCAGATTGCGCAGTATTACCGCCGGCGGTTCCGCCACATTCTGGTCGACGAGTATCAGGACACCAACCACGCGCAGTACGTGTTGGTGCGCGAACTCGTCGGACGCGAGACCGAAGACGGTGTCGCGCCTGCCGAGCTGTGTGTGGTGGGCGACGCCGACCAGTCGATCTACGCGTTCCGCGGCGCCACCATCCGCAACATCGAGGACTTCGAACGCGACTTCCCCAACGCCACAACGATTCTGCTCGAGCAGAACTACCGGTCGACGCAGAACATACTGAACGCCGCGAACTCGGTGATCTCCCGCAACGCGGGTCGTCGCGAGAAGCGGCTGTGGACCGACGCGGGCGAGGGTGAGCTCATCGTCGGCTATGTCGCCGACAACGAACACGACGAGGCGCGCTTCGTCGCCGAGGAGATTGACGCGCTCGCCGACAAGGGCGACATCACGTACAACGACGTCGCGGTCTTCTACCGCACCAACAACTCGTCGCGCGCATTGGAAGAAGTCTTCATCCGGGCCGGCATCCCGTACAAAGTCGTTGGCGGCGTTCGGTTTTACGAACGAAGGGAGATCCGCGACATCGTCGCCTACCTGCGGGTGCTCGACAATCCCGGCGACGCGGTGAGCATGCGGCGCATCCTGAACACGCCGCGGCGCGGCATCGGTGATCGTGCCGAAGCCTGTGTGGCGGTGTACGCGGAAAGCACCGGCGCGTCGTTCAACGACGCGCTTCAGGCCGCCGCCGAGGGCAAGGTGCCCATGCTGAACACCCGCTCGGAAAAGGCCATTGCGAGTTTCGTCGGGCTGCTCGACGATCTACGCGGGCGCCTCGACGGTGAACTCGGTGAGCTCGTCGAGGCCGTGCTCGACCGCACCGGCTACCGCACCGAGCTGGAGTCCTCCAGCGATCCACAGGATCTGGCGCGACTGGACAACCTCAACGAATTGGTCAGCGTCGCACACGAATTCAGCACCGACCTGGCCAATGCGCAGGCGCTGGGCGAGACCGAACCCGAGGATGAGGACGTGCCGGACACCGGCGTGCTTGCGGCATTCCTTGAGCGGGTGTCGCTTGTCGCCGACGCCGATGATCTGCCCGAACACGGCGCAGGGGTGGTGACGATGATGACGCTGCACACCGCAAAGGGCCTCGAGTTCCCGGTGGTGTTCGTGACGGGCTGGGAGGACGGCATGTTCCCGCACATGCGGGCGCTTGGCGATCCGACCGAGCTGTCCGAGGAGCGGCGGCTGGCCTACGTCGGCATCACAAGGGCCCGGCAGCGGCTTTACGTCAGCCGGGCCAAGGTCCGCTCGTCGTGGGGCCAGCCGATGCTCAACCCCGAGTCGCGGTTCCTCAAGGAAATCCCGCAGGAGCTCATCGAGTGGCGCCGCACCGATCCGACACCGTCGCTTTCCGCCCCGGTCAGTGGGGCGGGCCGATTCGGCACTCCGCGCCCGTCACCGTCGCGGTCGGCCGCAGGAAAACGCCCGCTGCTCACGTTGGAGCCGGGAGACCGGGTCAACCACGACAAGTACGGGCTGGGCCGTGTCGAGGAGGTCTCCGGTGTCGGCGAATCGGCCATGTCGCTCATCGACTTCGGCAGTTCAGGGCGGGTCAAGCTGATGCACAACCACGCCCCTGTCACGAAGCTCTAGGACGAACGCACAGGTTGGCAACGCAGCCGACGCTCACCCAGGTCTGGCCCACCGCCGCGTGGCAGGCAACAGCGCCAGCAGGATGCTGCCCATCGGCAGCACCGGGATGGCGTAGACGACGGGCGAGATTTTCGCTCCCGCGACGAACAGGCCCGCGAAGATCAGCAGCGCGACGGTCGCACCCACCACGATCAGCAGCCTGCCCATCCGCCGACGCAGCAGCAGCGCGATCAGCCCGCCGATGAGGGCCGAGGCGGACACCGCGGTGAGAAAACCGATGGCGACACAGAACAGCCGATCAGACCGCCACCAGCCGGTGATCAGGTCGGTGGCGATTACCGCGGTGGCCCAGCCGGACAGGATGCTTGCGACGGCCGTGGCGATGGCCGCCCCCGGGCTGGCCCGCGGCGAGCGCGGCCTGCCGACCGCGACCGGCCTTGCCCGCGGGAGGTAGCTGGTCTGCGGCTCGGCTATCGCGGGGAACTCGCCGGTCGGATGACGCCGGATGATGGTGGTCTGCGGCTCCGACTGGGCCGGTTGCGGGGCGGACGGCTCTGCGCCGTCGGCTTCTCGCCGGACGCGTGGTCGATCATCAGGGGGTTGGTCGGTCGGGCCGTCACTCACGTCTAGCCAACGTAGCTGCCGGGACTAAGTCCCCGCCGCGCGAGCCACGGCACCGGGTCGATCCGGTTGGTGCCGTTGAGTAGAACCTCGAAGTGACAGTGCGGTCCTGTGGAGTTGCCGCGGTTGCCGATGGTCGCGATCTGGTCGCCGGCCATCACCCGCTGGCCGACGCTGACCACCCAGGTGTTGACGTGGCCGTACAGCGTGACGGTGCCGTCGTTGTGGCGCAGCTTGACCCACGCGCCGAAGCCCGCGGTCGGGCCGGCGTCGATGACCACGCCGTCCGCGACGGCGACGATCGGGGTGCCGATCGAATTGGCGAGGTCGATCCCGCCGTGCAGCACGCCCCAGCGGTATCCGAACCCCGACGTAAACACACCCTTGGTCGGCATCACGAACAACGGCCGGTTCAGCCGCGCTTCGCGCTCGGCACGCTCCTGCGCGAACGCGGCGGCCTTGGTGACCTCCTCGGCGTGCAGCGACGCATCGGAGGCTGGAGCGACGGAAATGATCTGCATGCCGTCCACCGAGCCGGCGACGACGCCGCTGCCCATCGCGGACTGGTCGGCGGCAAGGTTGGTCGCCGCGGCGGCCTTCTCGGGCGCGTTGGCCATCGAATACGCGCCGGCCGCGGTCGCGCCGACGGCCATCGCGGCGACCATCAGCCGGCCCTTGACGGGTGCGTCTTGCTTGCGGTGCAGGCCGCGGCGGCCGGAGATGTCGATGATGTCGGTGGCGGCCACACCGTCGGTGGTGTCGGTGTGGCTGTCGCGGTACGCATGCGACGCGCGACGCTCTTCACGCGGTTCGGGGCGGAACTGCGAGGGCACCGCCAGCCGCAGCGGGATCAGATCGTCGGTGTCGTGCAGGTCATCGAGCTCCGGCGCATGGATGACCTGTGACTCGCGGTCGAACGCGCTATTGTCACGAAAGTCCAGCTCAGCGAGGTCGCCAAACTCATTGAACGGAATGATGTCGGTGATTTCGGAGGCGTCAAGGCGGTCTTCGGGCTCTTCCATGGAGTGCCGAGCGTTCGTCGAAACTCCGTCAGGAGATCGCGACGAACGATGCTGCGCCAACCTGAAATGTCCTAACTAGTTGTGACCAGAACGTTATCTAGACCAGAGGCACGTTAACCAAATCCCAATGTTTGTGGCAACCCGTGCGGCTATTCCGCCGCCGATTGTGACCTGTATCACGCACCACCGCCGGTGAGATCTACCACATGAGAGGTAGGCGGTGCCGACGGCGTTGGCGCGGGTGGATAAAGTTCCCCCGAGTCCGTCAGGCGAAAACCTTCGAAGTCAAACGCACTAGAGACAGTGAGTCCATGGACCTCTTCGAATATCAGGCGAAAGAGCTTTTCGCCAAGCACAACGTGCCGACCACGCCCGGTCGGGTAACCGACACCGCGGAGGGCGCCAAGGCCATCGCCGAGGAAATCGGTAAGCCGGTCATGGTCAAGGCGCAGGTCAAGGCCGGCGGCCGCGGCAAGGCGGGCGGCGTGAAGTACGCGGCCACCGCCGCCGACGCGTTCACCCACGCGCAGAACATCCTCGGCCTGGACATCAAGGGTCACATCGTCAAGAAGCTGCTGGTCGCCGAGGCCAGCGACATCGCCGAGGAGTACTACATCTCGTTCCTGCTCGACCGCGCCAACCGCACCTACCTGGCGATGTGCTCGGTCGAAGGCGGCATGGAGATCGAAGAGGTCGCGGCGACCAAGCCCG
>JAOPVX010000174.1 GCA_025965975.1 Mycobacterium sp.
TCCCGAGCGGCCATCAGTTGGTCGTACTGCGGTCGGCCGACTCGCTGCCCCGCGCTGGTGATGACGAAATCGGCGGTCAGTTGGCTCAGTGAATCGACGGCATGGCCGTGGTCGACGGTCGTGAAACTCTCGACCACGGCTTGTTCGAGCTGAGTACGGAGATCTAGAGGAACAGTCACCCAACCAGTATTACCGCGATAGGATAGGAAATACAAGTGACTTGCGTAAGCTTGATGGTGGCGTAAGACGGGCGGCCAGCATCGCGTGTCGACGCCGAGCATCTGGTGGGGGCTCGAGACCGCTCGGTTTCCGCTGTGCAACTTCGTCCCGCCCAGCGCGGTCAAGGCTTGGGTCGACCACGTCATCGCCCTGGGGCGGCATCGGCATGAAGTGAGCGCTCACAGAGGTGAGATCGTGCGTGGATACTAGGCGCCTCGCGGAAGAATTGCGTCGGCGATGTCTTGATATAGGCGTCGCTCGCCGGCCAAGTAGGACTGTAGGGACATGGCTCGTTTGTAAAGTCGGTGGGCAGTGTGATCCCAGGTCATGCCGAGACCGCCGGTAATTTGGATCGTCGCCTCGCAGGTGTGAACGGCCGCGGCGGTCGCGGCCACCTTCGCGGCGGCGCACGCAGCCGCGCGGTCGTTGTCGGCCGTCTGCAGGCTGTGTATCGCCCAGTATGTAAGTGACCGTGCGAGTTCCAGTTCGGCGTATGCATCGACCAGCCGGTGCGATACCGCTTGGTAGGCGCCGATGGGCTTTCCGAATTGACTCCGCTCGCGCGCGTGAGTCAATCCTAGGTCGAGCGCTGACCGTCCGACGCCGAGGGCCTCGGCGGCGGTCAGCGCATACGCCCGCTGTTCCATGGAGGCGACAACGTCCGCGACATCCGCCGACGCGATCAGCGGGAGTGCTGATGCGGCAGTCAATTCGATGTCGGCGAGCGGCCTCGACCGGTCCAAGGTCGAATGGGGGTGGACACGGACATCGGACGCGTCGACGTAGACCAACTGCGGGCCATCATGATCGTGCGCGACGACCACGATTCCGCTGACTTTGGCGGCGTCGGTGACGAGCGTCTTGCCGCCCGTGATCGTCGCGTCGGTGACGACTGTTGCGCCTGCGGACAGTGCGTCGGTAAGGCCGAATCCGCGCCCTTTCTCTGCCCACGCGAAGGTCAACCGTCTTTCTCGGAGTGTGCCGTGGTGTCGCAGGAGTGATTCGACACCGGGCGGCGTCGCGACAAATGTCGAGAAGAGCGGCGCAGGTAGCAGCACAGCGCCGCATTCTTCGACTAGCACGGCTTGGTCCAACAGGTCGAGTTCATCGTCGAGCCAACCGAGTGCCGCAATCTCGCGCCAGATGTCGGGATCCCAGCCGGCCCCGTCGCCGTCGATGAGCGGAATCGACCTTTCGATCGGAGCTCGCTTTGCGAGGAACTCGGCGGCAGACTTGCGCAGCAGTTCTTGCTCTTCGGACAGGGTGAAGTCCATGACGGCTCCTGGTTGATTGGTCGGCGGGTCAGCGGGCGCGCGGCAGATTCAGAACTCTCTCGGCGACGATGTTTCGCAGGATTTCTGAGGTGCCCCCCTCGATACTGTTTCCGCGACTACGTAATTGCTGCTGCTGCCAGAAGCCACTCCAGGGCGCAGACTCGCCGTTCAGTCCCCCTGCCATGCCTTGCAATCGGATTGCCAACGTGGTCATCCGCTGGTTTGACTCTGCCCAGGCGATCTTGGAGATTGACGATTCCGGGCCCGGAATCCCCGTCTCGAGTAATCGGCTGAGCGATCGATAATTCGTGAACTTGAGCGCCTGGACCGCCACCCATTCGCGTGCCACCTCGGCTCGGACCGTGGCGTCGGCGGCGGGTGTGCTGCCGTCGGCGGCGCGCGCCGCCACGAATTCGATCAACCGGGCGAGATTGGACTGCAATCCTGCAGCGACGAGGAAGCCCAAAGTGCCACGCTCGTGCATGAGTGTGGTCATCGCGACCTTCCAGCCGTCACCGGGCCGTCCGAGCATCGACTCACGCGGGATCCGAACATCAGTAAAGAAGATCTCGTTGAACTCCGGTTCGCCGGTCAGCTGCCGTAGCGGCCGCACTTCGATTCCCGCCGAATGCATGTCGACGAGAAGGAACGTAAGTCCCTCGTGCTTAGGAACGGTCGTGTCGGTGCGGACGAGCAGGATGCACCAGTCTGCGATGTGCGCGTGTGACGACCACACCTTCTGTCCGTTGATCACCCAATGATCGCCGTCGGGCACGGCGCGAGTTGTCGCACCTGCGAGGTCGGACCCGCTGCCCGGTTCGGAGAAGCCCTGGCACCAGATCTCCTCGGCGGCGAGCAGGGGCGCGAGGAATCGCTGTTTCTGTTCGGCGGTTCCCCACGCGATGATGGTGGGTCCCGCCATGTTGAGCCCGATTATGCCGACATGCACAGGGGCGCGCTCCGCCGCCATTTCGTCGTAGAAGATCGCCTGATAACTCGGGTCGAGCCCACGACCGCCGTACTCGACAGGCCACGTCAGCCCCGCGTACCCGGCATCGTGCAACGAACGGCTCCAAGCGCGCGCTGCCACGACGTCAGCAGGAACGTTGAGATCCCACGCTTCGCCATTGGACCCGTTGCTCCGAAACCAGGCGCGCAGGGAGGACCGAAAAGCGGCCTCGGCGACCGTATCTCGAAACTCCACTGGACCTCGCTTCGCTCGGGGCTCGTCTTGACTACGCGAACGCGCGTGAGACATAATGTAAATATGTCTCGCGCCAAAGTCAACCACGAACGCGCGCATCGGGGCCAATCAGCCCATGATGTCCGTAACCGGAAACCCTCAGGTCCGTTGGTGCGAAACACGGATTGCGCGACCAGAGACGATGCGGTCGAGCTGGCGTATCAATGGTTTCTGGCCGGCCGACGGGTCGACATGCAACAACTCGCACTCGAACTAGGAGTCGGACGAGCCACCCTGTACCGCTGGTGGCGTAGCCGGGAGGTGGTCATCGGCGAAGTGATCTGGCGTATCATGACCGAAGCGATCGATCGAATCGACGCGCGCAGTCGAGGTCGCGGCCAGGCCAGGCTCGTCCGAAACTTCGGTCGGTTCGCCGATACGGTGCGAACGTTCGAGCCGCTTGTCAAATTCGTGGCCGCGGAGCCGGATTATGCGCTTCGCGTCCTGACTTCGAGGTTCAGTGTGGTGCAGGGTCGGCTGATCGCGTTGACTGCGGCCGAGCTCGCCGCGCTTCCGGATATCGACCCGAACATCGATGTCCACGACCTCGCCTACACGATCGTCCGCGTCGGTGAATCGTTCATTTGGAGCGACATGATCACCGGCGACCCGCCGCGATCGGACAAGGCTGCGGCCATGGTGGATCTGCTGGTGACGGCGGCTCGCAATCAACGCATCGACACTCCCGCGGCGGATACGAAGGAGCCGACCAGTTGAGAACCGTTGGCGTAGTGCAGTCGCACCCGTTCGACCTGACCGATCAGGTCGCCGTCGTCACAGGGGGTGGTTCAGGAATCGGTCTGGGATTCGCGGAGGGGCTGTCGCGCGCTGGGTGTGCAGTCGCGATTCTCGGACGCAACACCCAGAATCTCGAATCTGCCGCCGAACGCCTCCGCTCAACCGGCAATCAGGTTCTCGCGGTGCCGTGTGATGTCGCCGACGAGCAGCAAGTCCGCGCCGCGATGACCCGCGTTGTCGACGAATTCGGTCGTCTCGACTCGTGTTTTGCCAACGCCGGGATGACCGGTGAGCCTATTGCATTCGTCGATGCGACTTTGGCGGACTTTCGGGCCGTGACCACAGTGAACCTTGACGGCGTCTTCCTCACGTTGCGTGAAGCAGCGCGGCACATGATTGCACTTGGCAACGGCGGTAGCCTGGTCGCCACATCGAGCATGGGGACTCGATTCGGAGCTCCGCGTATGCAGGCATACGGCGCATCCAAAGCCGCTGTGACAGCGATGGTCAACGGAATTGCCGTGGAGTTGGCACCGTACGGAATTCGTGCCAACACCGTACTTCCCGGTTGGGCGCAGACTCCGATGACCGACACGATCTTCGGCACCCCGCAAATCGCAGGCGGCCTCCTGCGGAGGATCCCCGCGAAACGATGGGGACAGCCGCAGGACTTCAGTGCCATCGCCGTTTACCTTGCAAGCTCCGCGAGCGTTTACCACACCGCCGACTCGATCTTGATTGACGGCGGGTACTCCGCATTCTGAGGATTGCCAATGGAATTCACCACTATCGACTACTGCGTCGACACGCCGAGTAAACGTGGTGTGAACCGATATTGAGTCGGATTTTGAGCGGTACTGGCGCCTTGGACGCGCGGACGGTGTTTTCGCGCAATACCGTTCGCGGTCGGGTTCAGCGCAAAATGATGCAGGTCGTGGTGGCGTGTGCGACCAGGCGACCCTGGTCGTCGACGACCCGCCCCTCTGCGGTCGCGGTGGTGCGGCCTACGTGGATGGTGGTGCCCGTCGCGGTCAATCGGCGACCATCGGTCGGGACCGGGCGGATGTAGTTGATCTTCAGTTCCAGTGTGGCGCAACCTACACCGGCGTCCATCGTCGTGTGCACGGCGCAGCCCATCACCGAATCCAGCAGCGTCGCACAGATGCCGCCGTGGGTCGTGCCGAGCGGATTGGCGAAGTCGGGGCGGGTCTGTAGGGCGAAGACCACCTTGCCGTACTCGAGCAGTTCCAACTCCATACCGAGCAGGTCGCCGATGTACGGCGCGTGCGAGTCCTGCGACAACGCAGTGCGCAGCAGCTCGAGCCCCGTCAGCTGGGCCAGATCGATCTGGGCGGGGCCGGTGGGCTCGGCCGGGGGTTCTGAGTTCATGAGTCCAATCCCCTTATGACGGTCTTGATCGCGCAGCCTGGTTGCTACTGGATGCTGCGGCCGCCGTCGACGTCAAGACACACGCCGGTCAGAAAGCCCGAGCGCGGAGAGGACAGAAACAGTACGGCCGACGCCACGTCGTCAGGCTCGGCTATCCGTCCCATCGGAATGCCGCCGACGATCTTGTCGAACATGTCACCGGTGAGCCCGCCGTCGCCGAATGCGTTCGTCATGAAGTTCGTCTGCGCGGCGACTGGGCAGACCGCATTTACCCGAATCCGGGGTGCGAGTTCGTTGGCCAATCCACGCGTCAGGGTGAGGACCGCTCCCTTGGTGGCGTTGTAGGTGACGACGCCGGGCCGAGGTCGCTTTCCGGCGATCGATGCGGTGTTGACAATCACCGAACCCTCCTCCATGTGCGGGACGGCGTATTTCGCACCGAGAAAGACACTGCGGACATTCAGTGCAACCTGAGCATCGAAGGTCTTGACGTCCAGATCTACTGTGGGGCCAGACCGGTGCGTTGTGCCGGCATTGTTGATCAATATATCGATCCCGCCGAATTCCTCCACGGCGGTCGAAACCATGGCCTGGATCTGGAGCGCCGACGTCACATCCACCGGGACCGGAACTGCACCCTCGATCGTTCCCGCGACATCGCGCGCGCCGACTTCATCGAGATCAGCTACCACGACCCGGGCACCGGCCGCGCCGAACTTTCGGGCGATCGCCGCCCCGAAGCCGCCTGCGGCGCCGGTCACGATCACTCGCTTGCCCCCGAAGGCTTCCACAACGCTCATTTCTCTCCCAAACTGCCGATCAAGACCTGTACGGGCGACTCACTGGATGCTGCGGCCGCCGTCGACATCGATACACACACCGGTCAGAAAGTTGGCTTCTGGTGAGGCCAGGTATTCCACGGCCGAGGCGACGTCCTCGGGTACGGCGAGCCTGGCCATCGGTATGCCGTTGACAAATGCGGCAAGGGTTTCGCCGGTGAGCTTGTCTACTCCGTGAGAGGTGCGGATGAATCCGGTCTGAGCACCTACGGGATTGACGGCACAGACTCGGATTCGAGGTGCCAACTCCGCGGCGAGCCCACGGGTGAAAGTGATGACGCCCCCTTTGGCTGCGTTGTAGACGGTCAGCCCTTGACGCGGGCGTCGACCGCCGATCGAGGCTGTATTGACGATCACGGAGCCGTCGGGCATATGGGGGACTGCGTACTTGACACCGAGAAACACGCTTCGCAGGTTTAGTGCGAACTGTGCGTCGAACACCTCCGGTTCGAGATCGATCATCGGCCCGACGCGATGCGCTGCCCCGGCATTGTTGACAAGTACATCGATGCCACCGAGTATCTCCACACTCTTGTTGATCATCGCTTGAACTTGTTCGGGCACGGTGACATCCACGGCGATGGCGACTGCATCGGGGAGTTCGGCCGCGACCTGTTTGGCCCCGCCTTCGTCGAGGTCGGTGACGACCACTCGGGCCCCGGAGAGGCTGAATCGGCGCGCGATCGCGGCCCCGAAGCCTGATGCGGCCCCCGTAACGACGACTCTGCGGCCGTTCTGAGAACTTTTTTCTGTCACAATCGCCCTCTTCCGGCGTCGCTTCCGCGGAGGCGTCGTAAATGGCACGCCGTTCTGTACCACGGCACGGACGTAGTGTCATTCGCGTCTCGCTTAATGTCAAGGAAGACCCCGGGCGGCACCCAGGGCCTTGACGTGCCGCGCCGCGGCCTGTCAGCCTGAAAATGGCACGACTTGTCCAGAATTGGCACGAACTCGACAACGGCCAGGTGGCAGAAGACGTCAACCCTCGCAAATTGGCAGGAGCCCGACGATGACGATGCGACAACGACCCCGTTACGGTCATTGGATCAATGGTGCAGATGTGCCGCCCGACACTGGCGAGTATCTGCAGTCCGCCCGCCCTGGAAGCGGGCTTCCCGTCTGTGAGATCGCCGTCGGAAGTCCCGCAGACGTTGATCAAGCCGTTCGCGCGTCGGCGGCGGCGTTCCCGGCATGGCGGGACCGCAAGCCGATCGAACGGGGTCGAATTCTCAGCGATATTGCTGCGCGGATTCGGGCGGATGCCGACCGTCTCGGAGCTCTGGAGGCCGCGGACGCCGGCAAGATTCCCGATCAAGCCAACTGGGAAATAGAAGGTGCTGCTGCCTATTTCGAGTTCTACGCCGGGCTTGTCAACCTGCCTGCCGGGGAGGTGATCGATCTCGGCGCAGCGTTCCACTCATATGCCAGAAGGGAGCCCTTCGGCGTTATCGGAGTCATCACCCCATGGAACGGTCCGCTCCTCCAAGCCGCACGGGCCATCGCGCCTGCGCTCGCTTGCGGGAATGTCGTAGTTTGCAAGCCTTCGGAGTTCACCTCGGCGACGACACTCGAGCTGGCCCGGATCGCTCGAGGTGCGGGAGCACCTTCCGGTGTGCTCAACGTCGTGACCGGGGTGGGCGCCGAGACCGGCCGCGCGTTGGTCGAGCATCCGGGCATTCGCAAGATCGCGTTTACGGGGTCGGTTCGGGCTGGGCGTGAGATCGGCAAGATCGCCGGAGAACGACTCATTCCGGTGTCTCTCGAGCTGGGCGGAAAGTCGCCGAACATCGTATTTGCCGACGCTGATTTCGATGCGGCGGTGGCGGGCTCGATCAAAGCCTTCACGACACTCGCCGGGCAGATCTGCTCGAGTGGAACCCGACTGTTGGTCGCAGAGGAGATTCACGACAAGTTCGTCGAAGCGCTGAAGGTTGCGCTGCAAGAGGTCATACCCGGGAAGAACTATGGGTCGATCACGACCAAGGACCAGTTTCACAAGGTGCTGTCGTACTTCGACATCGCCGCTGAGGACGGAGCCACGCTCGCAGTCGGTGGGCGCGCGACGGGCGAAGACTGGCTGATCGAACCAACCGTCTACACCGGTGTCACCAACGACATGCGGGTCGCAAGGGAGGAGATCTTCGGACCCGTCGTTGTAGTGATTCCTTTTCCTGGAGACGAGGACTCGGCGATTGCGTTGGCCAACGACAGCGAATTCGGACTCGCGGCGGGCATCTGGACCAGAGATGTCACTCGTGCACATCGTGTTGCAGCCAAGCTCGAAGCCGGGCAGGTTTACGTCAACGGGTGGCAGGCAGGCATGCTCGAAGGGCCGTTCGGCGGCTTCAAGAACAGTGGTTTCGGCCGCGAGAAGGGTGTGGAAGCTTTGCACCACTACACGCAGACCAAGTTCGTTGTCGTCACTCTCTGAGCTGGCGCATATAGCTGTTGACAGCACCGCGACAAGTAGACATCATAAAAACGGCACGCCGTACCGTTGAGCGGAACGGTTTGTGACTGGGGTCGCGAAGTGTGCCCCGAATCGAGAGGACGATCGTGGGGCGTACCGCTGCCGACCTGCGCGCCCGCGCAGTTCCATGGCCTAAGGGCAACTACTACGAGGACTTCACACCCGGTCGCGAGTTCGATCATCACTGGGGGCGAACGTTGACCGAATCGGACAACGTGCTGTTTTCGACTTTGACATCGTTCTACAACCCGTTGTACTTCAACTCTGTCTATGCCGGGGCGCAGGGCTACGAACGTGGTGTTATCAATCCGATGCTGTTGTTTCTCACGGTATTCGGGCTTTCGGTCGAAGATCTCAGCGAGGCTGGTGTGGCATTTCTCGGCGTCGACGAACTCACCTTCCACGGCACGGTCAGCCCGGGCGATACGGTCACCGCGCGCAGTACCGTGCGCTCGGCGCGGCGGTCGTCGAAGGATCCCCGTCAAGCGATCGTGACGTGGCGGACCGAGGGGTTCGACCAGGATGGGCACTTGGTCGTCGACTTTCTGCGGACGAATCTCGTCAATTCCCGAGAGGGGCTGTCGTGACCAGCGCCCTGGAACGGGGCACCGAAAGTTCGTGGTACTTGAGCGATGAGCGACGGGAACTCCAAGCGCTTGCTCGGGAGTTCACGGACAAGGAAGTTCTGCCATTGGCCAATGAACTCGACCCAGTGCAGGGAGTGATACCAGATTCGCTCCGAGACAAGATGGCCGCGATGGGATTCTTCGGCATCCTGATCCCCGAGGAGCTGGGCGGTCTTGGTTTGGGGGCTGTGGAGTACTGCCTGATCACCGAAGAACTCGCCCGCGGTTGGATGAGCGTGGCGAGCCTCATCGCCCGGGGCAACGGTCTTGCCTCCTCAGGGTTCAGCATCGAACAGCAGAAGCGATTCCTTCCGCAAGCGGCATCCGGAGACTTTTTGGGGGCTTTCGCATTGTCCGAGGCGGAGGCCGGTTCGGACGTCGCCAGCCTTCGTTGCAATGCACGCCGTGACGGCAACGAATGGGTGATCAACGGATCGAAGATGTGGTGCACGTTCGCCGATGGCGCTGACTACATCACGCTGTTCGCCCGGACGGAACCCGTGATCGTTACTGCGCGAAGACATCTGGGTATCAGCGCATTCCTGATAGAAAAGGAACGGGGCACCTTCCCCGATGGGATCCGTGCTACGCCGATCCGAAAGATCGGATATCACGGATGGAAGACGTGGGACCTGTTCTTTGACGATTTCCGCCTCCCAGCCGAAGGGTTGCTGGGTGAGGAAGGTCGCGGTTTCTATCTGGCGCTGACACATCTAGACATTGCACGCGTCCATACCGCAGCGCGCTCGATTGGTCTCGCTCGCGCTGCGCTTGAAGACTCGATCACCTATGCGCATGCTCGCAGGCAGTTCGGTTCACCCATCGCAGACTTCCAATCGCTTCGCTTCAAGATCGCCAACATGGCTACGAGAATCGAGGCGGCACGATCGCTGATGTACCAAGTAGCTGACGATATCGACAACGGCCGGCCCTGTAGTACTCGGGCATCCATGGTGAAACTCTTCGCAAGCGAAATGGCCGAGCGCGTCACCAGCGACGGCATGCAGATCCACGGCGGCGCCGGTTACACCAGCGACTTTGCCGTCGAGCGACACTGGCGGGATGCGCGGTTGACCAAGATATTCGAAGGGACCTCCGAGATTCAGCTGCGCATTATTTCCGACGCACTTCTGGGGAGGTCCTGATGGCGATCACGGCAACCGACAACTACTTCGAAGACTTCCAGGTCGGGGCGGTGTATGAGCATGCACGCGGCCGGACCGTGACTGAAATGGACAATGTGCTCCTCACGCTGATGGTGATGAACACTGCGCAAGGACATTTCAACGAAGAATCCATGGCCGGCACCAAGTTTGGGAAGAGAATCGTCTTCGGTGGCCTCACCGCCTGCATGGTCATCGGCTTGGCATCTCAGGACACCGCTGAAAACGCCATCGCGGAACTAGCGTTGGACAAAGTGCGATTTACCTCGCCTGTCTTTCACGGAGATACATTGCACGCCTACACGGAGGTCCTCGACACGCGGTTGGATGACAGTCGCCCGGACGCAGGTATCGTGAAGTTCCGACATTACGGTGTCAATCAGCGCGATCGGATGGTCTTCGAAGGTGAACGCACCGTCCTGATCAGACGTCGACTCGTCACAGTCGAAACTCCCTCGACATGACTCGGGGTTCCCTCGACGGACTCAGGGTCATCGACTTGACGACGCAACTCTCGGGCCCGTACTCCACGATGGTCTTGGCAGATCTCGGCGCCGATGTCATCAAAGTCGAATCGCCTGACGGTGACTTCGTTCGTCAGCAAGGGCCATACCACAGTCAAGATGTCACACGGGCATTCGGAGGCTATTTCCAGAGCATCAACCGAAACAAGCGAAGCCTCGTAGTGGACCTCAAAACGGAAGCAGGAAGGGACATTTTGCTGAGGCTGGTCAAGACAGCCGACGTCCTGGTAGAGAACTTTCGTGTCGGTGTCATGGAACGCCTGGGGGTGCCGTACGAGCGCCTCTCAGAAGTCAATCCAAGACTGGTGTATGCGGCACTGAGGGGGTTCGGCGACCCACGAACCGGTGAAAGCCCGTATTCGACGTGGCCCGCGTACGACGTCGTCGCGCAGGCGATGGGCGGGTTGATGGGGATCACGGGTCCCGATGTCGATCATCCGACGAAGGTCGGGCCAGGTGTTGGCGACATATTCCCTGGCATCTTCACCGCGGTGGCCGTGCTCGCTGCGCTACGGCACGCCGACAGGACTGGCGAAGGCCAGTTCGTCGACGTGTCGATGTACGACTCGGTCGTTGCGTTGTGTGAACGGATCATCTATCAATATTCGTACACCGGCGCCGTGCCGAAACCGCAGGGCAACGGAAATCCTCAGCTGTGCCCGTTCGACTTGTTCCCCGCCGCAGACGGTTTCGTGACCATCGCGACCCCTCGTGACCATCATTGGGATCTGCTATGCGGGTTGATCGGTAGACCCGAGCTGAGCACCGACGAGCGATATGCCACCAATACTGCGCGAATGCGGTACGCGGACGATGTTCGAGATCTTCTGTCGGAGTGGACACGAAGCCGAACAGTCGCACAGATCCTCGACGTCCTGGGCGGACATGTAGCGGTTGGTCCCGTCCACAATGCAGCCGACCTGTTTCATGATCGGCACCTGGTTGCCAGAAATATGATCGTCGAGGTGGAACATCCCGGCGTCGCGCAACCTCTCGCAGTCGTGGGACGACCGATGAAGTTCACCCGAACGCCGGGGCCAGCGCCACAACGCGCCCCATTCTTAGGTGAGCATGGCGACGAAGTACTCACCTCGCTCGGGTATACCGCCGCTCAGATTTCGGAGTTGCAGCGGGTGGGCGCGGTGGGCACACAGCGCGATGGTGGCGCGCAATCAGGCCCAGTCACTGTGGGTTAGGCGCGCGAACACGCGGGCAGTGAATCGGAAGCAACTTCGCTGTACGAGTCAGCCATCGACACTGCTGGCATCGGCTTCGCAAGCCGACGTGGCCGCGATCGCGATTGTCTAAGCATGCGCGAAGTTGGGGTTCATGACGACAAATCGCTGGCCCAATGATCAAGCTGCGCATGATGATTCGGAAGACTGTCTAGCGTTTCCGCCAGCAGGCCAGTCCGGCCGCAACGGTGTTTGGTTGGTCGACGTGACACACGGCCAGTTAGGACTTGAGCGAGGCGGGCGGTGTGAACCGCTGGCCGTAGCGGCGGGGCCGGGTAACCGGCCCGCTTCAGCCTGCCGGGCAAGATGATGCCAGCCGGAAGATGTAGACAACTCTGTTGGCAATCACGCGGTCCTTGCCTGCACTGATCGCCATGATGCGGCAGGCGCACCGGTCCGGGAACCCTCGTCGCCGCCAGTGAGATCAATGCAGCGACGGAGGGATCTCCATGCGCTACAATCTGCATGTGAAGCGTATATACCAGTGACTCGCACCATTGGTCACGGCTCGACAGCATCGGCGCACCACCAGCACCCACAGGAGACCACCATGACGAACAGGACCATCGACGGCAGCCAGGTAACCCCCTACAAACTCGCGCACCTGGTGTTGCGGGTGTCCAAGCTCGAACGCAGCGTCGCGTGGTACTCCGAGGTACTCGGTGCGCACCTGGTCGGATCCGGCGGCTTCTTCGCCGGCATCACCTACGACGAGGAACACCACCGCCTCGGCCTGATCGAAGTCGCCGGAACCGCCCGCGAAACCGAAACCTTCGGCGCCAGCACCCTGATCCCCGACGAGACCGAACGCGCCGCCACCGCCGGCGCCGACGCCCTGCAATTCTCAACCGAACCCGGACTCGAACACGTCGCCTTCACCTACGACAGCCTCGAAGGCCTTCTCAACACCTACGTGCGACTGCGTGACAAGGACATCAAGCCGATCCTGACCGTCAATCACGGCCCGACGACGTCGTTCTACTACAACGACCCCGACGGCATCCGCGTCGAACTCCAGATCGACAACCTACCGATGGGCACCGCTCAAGAGTTCGTCGACTCACAGACCAACATTGTCGGCGTCATGATCGACCCCGAAGAACTGCTCCAGCGCTACCAAGCCGGAGAACCCGTCCGGACACTGGTCACCTGGGACGCATGGCGCCAGCCCGAGCCAACCGCGACCTAGCCCCACCGCCTCCAAAGCCACGCCAGCACACGCCACCCGCTCGTAGCGCCGCGCCGGACGTGGTTGTCATCCGTGACGTTCCTGGGCCCAACCGTAGCCCGGCCTCACCATGGTCGCCGCACGGGCAGGACTTGAGACACGGAGACACGGCACCTGGGGACACGTCACGTCTATTCGAAACGATCCAGCGCCAACGGTCCTAGGCGTGTTGACCCGGGCAGCCCACAGACCAACTCGCAGCCGACTGGTCCCGCCCACTGGGCGGCGACGTCGCCGGCCTCCGGAGGCATCCGGTTCCGACGGCGTGACTAGGCCGCGCTGCCTGCGGTGAGTGCCTCGCGCAGGCTCGCGCACTGGCTGTCGAAGAAGGATCGCGACACCGGCGCGCCGGGGACGATCCTGTCGAAGCCGTGGAAGGCGCCCGGAACCACCTCCACGCGGCACGGGACGCCGGCCTTCTTGAGCCGCTCGGCATAGGTCAGGTCCTCGTCGTGGAAGAGGTCGTGCGTGCC
>JAOPVX010000197.1 GCA_025965975.1 Mycobacterium sp.
CCGAAGCCGACCAGGACAGGCATCGGATGCCTGTGACCGGACCGCTGTACCGGTATGGTCAGCGGTGGGAGTGGGACTCCACTTGCTGTCCCTGGCGTACGCCGGGACGGTCGCGCATGCCAGTCTAGCAGGCATGACCGATGATCCGGCAGACGATGTTACGGCGGCTGGGCCGCCGGTCCGCGACATGGCTGAAATTCCCGCGGTCGAGGTGATCACCACCTCGGCCGTGATGCTGATGAGTGCCGCAGCCGAGAAGCTCGGGCTGTCGGCGCAGGACCCGGACGACAGTCCACACCGCGATCTCGACGAGGCGCGCAGGCTGATCACCGCGCTGGCCGGGTTGGTCACCGCTTCGGCCGAGTATCTGGGACCGCACGCCGGGCCGGTGCGCGACGGGTTGAAGACGCTGCAGTTGGCGTTCCGTGAATCCAGTGCCGCCCCAGACCAACCGGGGCAGGGCCCTGGCGAGAAGTACACCGGGCCGGTCTGGTAGCACATCACAACCATTTCCCGGTTTAAGCGAATATCCTCGCGGCCTATGACCGTCACGTTGCCCCGCCGGGCCACCCGCTACTCATGGGTGCCCGCGGCGGCCGGCTGGACGGTCGGCACCATCGCCACCCTGTCGCTGATCGCGAGCGTCTCGCCGGGCATCCGGTGGCTCATCAGGGAGCCTCGCGAGTTCGTCAACGCCTACATCTTCAACTTCCCCGACACCAGCTTCGCGTGGGCTTTCGTGTTGGTCCTGCTGGCGGCGGCCCTTGCGGCCCGCAAACGCATCGCCTGGTGGATCCTGGTCGGCTACATGGCCGCCTCGATCCTCTGGAACGTCGGCGGCCTGATCACCGACAACGACCACGACTCGGTGATCGCCGACATCCGCGAAGTCATCGGGCTCAGCTTCCACGTCGCAGCGATCCTGTTCCTGGTGCTGGCCCGCAAGCAGTTCTGGGCGAAGGTCCGCCGCGCAGCGTTGGTCAAGGCATTCGCCACGCTGGCCGCGGGCATGGCGATCGGCACGCTGGTCGGATGGGCGCTGCTGGAGTTCTCCCCTGGCAGCCTGGCCCGCGAAGACCGGTTCTGGTACGCGCTCAACCGGGTGAGCGCCTTCGCCGGCGCCGACGCCGATTCGTTTTCCGGCCACCCCCACGTGTTCGTCAATGCGCTGCTCGGCCTGTTCGGCGCCCTCGCACTGATGGTGACCGCGATCGTGCTGTTCCGATCGCAGCGTGCCGAGAACGCGCTCACCGGTGAGGACGAGTCCGCGATCCGCGGCCTGCTCGAGCTGTTCGGCAAAAACGACTCGCTGGGCTACTTCGCAACCCGCCGCGACAAGGCGGTGGTTTTCGCGCCCGATGGCCGCGCGGCAATCACCTACCGCGTCGAGGTCGGCGTGTGTTTGGCCAGCGGTGACCCCATCGGCGACCCGAAGGCGTGGCAGCAGGCCATTGGAGCGTGGCTGGCGCTGTGCCAAACCTACGGCTGGGCACCCGGCGTGATGGGTGCCAGCTCGACTGGGGCCGAGGCCTTCCGACAGGCCGGTCTCAACGCATTGCAACTGGGCGACGAGGCGATCCTGTATCCGGACAACTTCCGCCTTTCCGGGCCCGACATGCGCGCGGTGCGGCAGGCGGTGAAGCGGGCGCGGCGGGCAGGCGCCACCGTTCGGATCCGGCGGCACCGCGACCTCGACAGCGAGGAGACGGCCCAGATGATCGCGCGGGCCGACGCCTGGCGGGACACCGAAAGCGAGCGCGGCTTCTCGATGGCGCTTGGCCGGCTCGGCGACCCAGCCGACGGCGACTGCCTGCTGGTCGAGGCCATCCAGAAAGATGAAGTCGTCGCGATGCTGTCGCTGGTCCCGTGGGGCGCCAACGGCGCTTCGCTCGACCTGATGCGCCGCGCCCCCCGATCCCCCAACGGCTCGATCGAACTCATGGTCAGCGAGCTGTGCATGCAATCCGAAGGCATTGGGGTGACCCGGATTTCGCTGAACTTCGCGATGTTCAGGTCGGCGTTCGAGCAGGGCGCCCAGCTCGGGGCCGGACCGGTGGCGCGACTCTGGCGCGGTCTGCTGGTGTTCTTCTCCCGATGGTGGCAGCTGGAAACGCTGTACCGCTCGAACATGAAGTACCAGCCCGAATGGGTGCCGCGCTATGCATGCTACGAGGACGCCCGGCTGGTTCCCCGGGTCGGCATCGCTTCGGTGATCGCCGAAGGCTTTCTGGTACTACCATTTTCGCGGCGCAACGAACAACCGCACACCGGACAGCACATTTCGGCGCCGCAGAATCTGGTGGCGACGGGGTTGTTGCACCACGACGGCACCGCCCCCGACCTCAGCGAGCTGCGGGCCGACCTGCCCGGTGCCGACGAACAACCGCGGTTGCCGGAACAGGTGCGCGTCCGAATGGCCAAACTCTCCTCACTGCAGAACGACGGCGTCGACGCCTACCCCGTCGGGCAGGCGCCGAGCCATAGCGTCGCGCAGGCGATCGGGGCCGCCGATGACGACACGGTGACCGTGGCGGGCAGGGTGCTGCGCATCCGCGACTACGGCGGCGTGCTGTTCGCGCAGCTGCGTGATTGGTCAGGCGAAGTCCAGCTGCTGCTTGACAATTCACTACTGGAAAAGGGCTTTACTGCCGACTTCACCGGCGCCATCGATCTGGGTGATCTCATCGAGGTGACGGGAACGATGGGCCGCAGCAGGACCGGCACCCGGTCGCTGATGGTGCGCGAATGGCGGTTGATCGGCAAGTGCCTGCGCCCGCTTCCCGACAAGTGGAAGGGACTGACCGACCAGGAATCCCGGGTGCGGGCCCGCTACGTCGACCTGGCAATCAACACCGAGGCCCGCGAGCTGATCCGGGTACGCAGCGCCGTGCTGCACTCGATCCGCGAAACCCTGGTCGGCAAGGGGTTTTTGGAGGTCGAGACGCCGATCCTGCAGCAGATTCACGGTGGGGCCAACGCAAGGCCTTTCCTCACCCACATCAACGCCTACGACCTCGACCTGTACCTGCGCATCGCGCCCGAGCTGTACCTCAAACGGCTGTTGGTAGGCGGTGTCGAGCGGGTGTTCGAACTGGGTCGCGCATTTCGCAACGAGGGCGCGGACTTCAGCCACAACCCCGAGTTCACGCTGCTGGAGGCCTACCAGGCGCACGCCGACTACAACGTGTGGATCGATGGCTGCCGCGAGCTCGTCCAGAACGCCGCGCAGGCCGCCAACGGCGCGCAGGTGTTCCTGCGTCCCCGCGACGACGGCACCATGCAACCCGTCGACATCTCCGGTGAGTGGACGGTGAAGACCGTGCACGGCGCGGTATCGGAGGCGCTGGGCGAGCACATCGGCCCCGAGACCAATCTGGCCATGTTGCGCAAGCTGTGCGACGCCGCAGGCATCCCCTACCTGACCCACTGGGACGCTGGCGCGGTGGTGCTCGAACTCTACGAGCGGCTGGTCGAGGACCGCACCGAGGCGCCAACGTTCTACAAGGACTTCCCGACATCGGTGTCGCCGCTGACCCGGCCGCACCGCAGCATTCCCGGGGTGGCCGAGCGCTGGGACCTGGTGGCGTGGGGGATCGAGCTTGGCACCGCCTACAGCGAGCTGACCGATCCCGTCGAGCAGCGCAGGCGGCTGCTGGAACAGTCGCTGCTCGCCTCTGGCGGCGACCCCCAGGCGATGGAACTCGACGAGGACTTCCTGCAGGCGATGGAGTACGCGATGCCGCCGACGGGTGGGCTCGGCTTGGGCGTGGACCGCGTCGTCATGCTGATCACCGGGCGCAGCATCCGTGAAACCCTGCCGTTCCCATTGGCCAAACCTCGTTAGCAGGCCGCTCACAGGCAGCCCCAAGGAATCGCGTCCACGATTGTTTCCGTGACGTTACCTGAGCCGTTTCGCCACCATCTTTCGCTGATGCACGGTTGGATCCCGATAACGGCGCAACTCGTGGCGGGCCTCCTGCTCATCGCCGCGATCGGCTGGCGCAACCGGCGCTGGCGCCTGGTGTGGCTGCCGTGGGCCGCGCTGGTCGGGGTCGCGCTGGCGGTGACGGCGTACTGGTACATCGGCTCGCAGGGGTTGAGTGACCAAACCAACCCCGCCCCCTATGCGCTCTGGATCTGGGTCGGGCTCTGCGGGGTCGCCACCGCTGTGCTGATCGCAGGCTGGCGCGGCGCCCGTTGGTGGCGGCGCGGCGTATCGGCGCTGGCACTGCCGCTGTGCGTGTTGTGCTCGGCGCTGGCCATGAACCTGTGGGTCGGCTACTTCCCCACCGTGCAGACCGCGTGGAATCAGCTGACCGCGGGACCGCTGCCCGACCAAACCGACACCGTCACGGTGACGGCGATGCAGAAACAGCATGCGATTCCGCGCAACGGCACCGTGGTGCCGGTCAACATTCCCAATACCGCGTCGGGCTTCAAGCACCGCGGTGAGCTGGTTTACCTTCCGCCTGCCTGGTACGCCACCAATCCCCCGCCGCCACTGCCGACGGTGATGATGGTCGGCGGCGAGTTCAACACCCCCGCCGACTGGCTGCGGGCAGGCAGCGCGGCGAAGACGATCGATGACTTCGCGGCCGCGCACGGTGGCAACGCGCCGGTGTTCGTGTTCGTCGACTCGGGCGGCGCGTTCAACAACGACACCGAATGCGTCAACGGCACGCGCGGAAACGCTGCCGACCATCTCACCAAAGATGTTGTGCCATTCATGCTTTCGCAATACGGCGTGTCGCCGAACCGGGCTAACTGGGGGGTCGCTGGATGGTCGATGGGCGGCACGTGCGCCGTCGACTTGACGGTGATGCACCCCGACATGTTCAGCGCATTCGAGGACATCGCAGGCGACCTGACGCCCAATTCGGGAAACAAGGCCCAGACCATTGCGCGCCTGTTCGGCGGCAACGCCGCCGGCTACGCGGCGTTCGACCCGACGGCGGTCATCACCCGCCACGGCCGTTACGCCGGGGTGAGTGGCTGGTTCGACATCATCGGCCCCAAACCGCCGTCGCCGCCACGCAATAACCCGGTGAATGCGCCGGCCAACCCCAACGACCAAACCGCGGCGGCGAACTCGCTGTGCGCAACGGGCAGCGCCAACGGGATCAACTGTGCGGTGGTGACCCACCCGGGCAAGCACGACTGGCCGTTCGCGGCGCACGCGTTCGCCACGGCACTGCCATGGATGGCAGGCCAGCTCGGCACACCCGGCGTGACCGCGATCCCGCTGCCTGCCACGCCGCCGGCCGAGCCCAAGGGGCCGCCGCCCGCGCCCGAGGGGCCACCGCCCCCTCCGCCGCACTCCGCGCCGGATCTGCAGGCGGCCGCGAAGTAGGCCGGTACCGTGAGCGACATGCCGGACGAACCAACTCCCGAACCGGAACCAGCCCAACAGGCCGCGCCGAGCGCCGCGCCGGTCGAGCCCGTCGACACCGGCTACACGCCCAGCGGCGTGCCGACGTTCGAATCGGTGCGCGAGAAGATCGAAACCCGCTACGGCACGTCGACCGGCGCGGCCGAACTCGACGCCGAGTCACCGCAGGGCCGCACCATCGAGGAGCAGTACGACGAGCGCCAGCGCGCCGCCGCCGAACGGCTCGCCGAGATCCGCAAGTCGATGCACAAAGAACAGGACGACACTCAGTAGTCCGACTCGGCGGCAAGGACTTCGACAAGGAATGCGTCGCCGGCAGGCCCGCGCAGTCGCGCCCTGGCGAAGTCCCGGATCCGCTCGCGCGTCTGCGGTGCGTCCACTGACTCCTCGACGTCGACGCCGACCGTCACCGCGGTGGACCGCCAATCATGATCCCATGCAGCCGATTCCGTGACGGGCCCCTGCTTCCCGTCCACGAGCGGGAACGTCGCGACGCCGTCGGCGTCGAGCACTCCTTCGCCACCGAGGGCGCCGGACCGCAGCCGCACGGCGATCCCTGCGGCCAACCCGGCGCCCGACAATTGCACGCGCACAGCGGCTTTCGTGAGATCGTCGGCGGCATCGACGCGCCACCCCACGGTGTTCTCTGCCGCATCGAAGATACCTGGCGGGACGGCGCCCCAATTGACCGAATCGGCGCCCGAGGCGATCGCGTTGGAACCGTGCAGGCCCACGTCGGGGCCTGCGGCGAGCGCATAGTCGTCGCGGTGCAGCGGCACGCGCTCTGCCTCGCCGAACGCAACGCCGACATCGTCGGCAAGGTCGGCGCAGGTCCGCACCAGTTCAATCACCCGCGGGTCGCCCCCGTGCAGGTGAGCGCGCAGCGCCGCGGCGTGCGGGCGCAGCAGGCTCGCAACGCCCGAGTCGAAGCTGTCGTCGGTGAAGTAGTCCTGTGCGGCGGCGGTGAGCACCGCGATCTCGGCGTCGAGGAGCGCACCGTCAAGGGCCGCGATACCGTCGAGTCGGCTCGCGGGCCACCACCGGCGCAGCCAATGCCCAAGCGCCAGCCGGCGCAGCCGGTCGACCGACCCAGGCAACAGGTCGACGCCGGTCAGTTCGATGCTCTGTGTCGCGTCCGGTGCGCGTCCGCCCACCGCCGCCGCCAGAGCGCTGTGCCCCGGCTCGCCGAGGACGCGCCACAGCCAATCCGCGCGGGTCGGATCGGTGAACGTGAGTTGGGCGGCGGTCGACGGGTCATCGACGGTCCACGACAGCACGGCACCGCCGACTTCCAGCACGGCCGTCAGCTGTGGATGCGCCAGGAGTTGGCCTGTGCTCCACAACCCGGAATCTGCGACCAGTCTCATCCGGCCACCTGCAGTTCGAGCATCGCCTTGATCCGCTGCCGGTGATCAAGGCTTACCGACCTCGCCACTCCCTCGAGCAGCGCGCGGACGTCGTCGACGTCGTCGCAGGGCTCCTGCCAGACGTCGCGCCCGTGCAGTCTGGCCCACAATCGGCTCAGATACGGGCGTGCGAACGCGGCAAGGTCGTCGATCACCTGCTGCTGCCGCGGATGGATGGGCCCGCCGCCGGCCAGATACCGACGCGCGTGAAGCACATAGGCCTCCTTGCGCAACCGGGCCTGGATCTGGCCGGCGAGTTCATAGCGCGTCACCGCGGACTCGGTCAGCGGCGCCAGGCATGCGCCGATCTCGATCCCGGCGATCAGCGTGGCCTGTTTGTCTTCCGCCAACAGGCCCCACGGCGCGCACGCCCGGTCGACCTCCTCGGCGCACAGCAGCGGGATTTCTGGTAATTCGTCTCGGTCCATCGCCCGCCTCAGGGTGGCACGCACCCGGTCCACCACGCTTCGGTTCAGCGGACGATCGCTGTCGGGCCCGCCGACGATCGCGGGTGGCCGTTGCGGCTCAACGGAACTCAGCCCGAGCCCGGTGATCGACCATGGCAGTTCGGCCGCCGCGCCGTGCGCCTTTGCGCCGAGGTTGTAGGGCGTGGCGTCGGCGATCAGCGCCGTCCAGACCCGCTGCCGAGCCGCAGCGGCGCTGTGCCCATCGGCGGGCCCGAGCACGCTGGTGAGGCCAACCAGGAACGGACCGGTGATCTCCTTGCCCGCCCGCACATCGCTCCAGCTGCGGCCGACTTGATCGGTCAGCGCGGCTATCACCTGCGGATCGGCCACGTACTGGTTGAGCACCTCGATGGCGGTGCGGTCCCGGTCACCGTGGATCTCGAGCAGCACCGCCTCGGCAGAACCGTCGTCCTGTTGGGCGGGGGCGCCTTTCGTCACCGCGAGCTCGAAGCAGACGGGGAAGTACAGCTCCTGGGCGTTTCCCGTGGTGATGCGCAGCCGGCGTCGTTCACGTTTGAGCAGCTCGAACCATGCCGCGGCGGCCCGCAAGTGGGCACCGTGCCCGGCGATCACGTCGTGCATCGCGACGGCTGTGTCGGCATCGACGAAGGGCGCCGAGTACTGCGTGTTCGCCCGCAGCCGCAGCACCAGCGGGTCGATGATCCGCTTGACGGTGCGACGCAACGGGCCGCCGTCGTCGCCGCTGAGCACCTCGACCCCCGGTCCGATGGCACGCCACGCGCGGTCGATCACCGCGCGGCGCGGATGGCTGACGGCAATCGCCGTTGCCACCTCGAACCCCGCGCTCATCCACCAAGCATAAAGTTGGGTTCGGTAGCCAGCGCGTCAGCCGACCCTAATGGCATGTCCACTGCGCTGTTGCTCGGATTCTTCTGCTTCGTCGTCGCAGGCACCGCGGCCACATTGTTCCTACCGGGGCGCGCGCTCACCGAGGACCAACCGGACCCTGACGAGGCGAGCGAACGCCTCATCACCGCCGCGGACATGCAGGCAGTTCGGGCGGCCTTCGACCGGATGCTCGTCCGCAAGGGCCTGCTGACCGGCGACCAGCTCACCCTGATCAGGAACGGCACCAAATCGTGCGCGGTCGTCACCGGCATGCGGGCCACCGGCGGGTTCCGCGAGGACTATCGCGAGGTCGAACTCGACGTCATTGTGCGAAAGCCAGGTGGCGGCCAGTTCCCCGCCCATGAGACGACGCTGATTCCGGCGTCTTCTCTGACGAGGGTCTCCCCCGGCAGCATCATCGACACGTACTACCGATCGGGCGACGAGTCAGCGGTGGCCGTCTGCGTGCCGCCCAGCTGAGGGCTCAGCGTGCGCCGTCGACGGCGAACGTGGCCAGCGCGGCCCAGTACAGCGGGCTGGCTCTGGTGTCGCCGTCTCGCCATCGACGCATTTGCTCGCGCTGCCAGCGATTCATCGCACCCCCGGCGTCTGCATCTTCGTGCGCGCGGTCGACGGCGATGATCGCCTCGGCCATCGGGTCGTGATCGCCGGCGGCAGGCGCGAACTGGTGGTATCCCCCGGCGGTCGGCAGTGACCACAGTGTCGCGGTGACCAGTTGCGCGCCGCCGAGGATCAACGCGGCCACCAGCCCCGTCGCCTCGTCGAACTGGTAGTCGCCACCGGATGCGCACGCCATCATCGCGACTCGGGGCGGCATCGGCAGCTTCGCCGACATCAGATCGGCCGCGGTCAGCGGGCGCTCGTCGGCGAGATGCAGCGCGGCCCGGTCGGCGTGGCCGACGTCGCCGTCGGCTGCGGTCGCGTGGCCGACGAACAGCAACCGGCTCGGCTTCTGATCCAGTTGGCGGGCTAGCCACGGGCGGTCGGCGTCCGCGCGCCGAAACAACTCGACCGCGGTGGAGATGTCGGGCAGGACCGCTCGGCGTCGCATCAGCTCCGTAAAGTGCTGCGCAAGTGGGGTTTCCGCGGACGGCCTGCCGAGCACTGAGCCAAGGGCCGAGTCGGGGCGCTGGCCAGGCACCCGCGGGTCGAGAATCAACAGCGGCGGGCCGTCGCGGCGATCGTCCCAGTGCGCAGGCGTCCGCGCGGAGTGGACGATGTTTGACGGCGCCGCCATCAGCACGTCCGCGAGTTCCATCAGGCGATGGTCCTCGTCGTTGGGCATCGCGAGCGATCCCCACGGCACCCGGGCCAGCCGCGCGCTTGGCGAGACGAACAGCGCGGCGCGTGGCGATGCCACACACTCGGTCAGCAGCTGCCATGCCTGGGGCGCCAGCAGTTGCGCCCCCAAGCTACGGGCGATGGCCAGTTCGGTAGCAGGCACCGCGAACGGGCCCGTGGCGATGGCGCGCTCGACGGCATCACGCGGCGTCTCGGCCAGCCGAGGGTCAGGTAGTGCGGCCGACAGTTGGTCCAGCGCTGCAACAAGATCCGATTCCTCCACCAGCCAGGTGACAGATCTTGCCGGCTCCCCGACCACCCGGAGACTGGCGTACGTGGCGATACCGACATCGGCGAAGCGAAGGACCAGGGTTACGGCCACGTCGACCAGGTGGCCTCGTCGGCGGTGACGTCACATCCGTACCGCTCCGCCGCCAGCGCGCGGTAGCGGCTCATGATCGGTGCGCTGGTCGGGTCCATCTGCAGCGGAGGCAGCGGCCCGAGCCGGGTCAGCGAACCGCCTCCCTGCGACGGCGACCCCGCGGCGACCAGGGCGTACTCGTCGACCGTATCGACGGGAACCGCGGCGGTGGCGGTCTCGGTCCAGTCCGCGGTTTGGGTATGCGACTCGGTGCTGAAACTTCCTCGCGCACTGTGATATTCGATTAATTCGCTGACGAGTTCGGTGTTTCCCCACTCCAAGGCGACCGCGAACGCGCCCGCCAGAATGCGGACCGAGACCTGGGTTGCCCAGCGCATGCGCGCTTCGGCGTCGGTCATCGAGTGCCGGACCGAGTCGACCGCGAGGGCCGCGGGGACTTTGAGCTCGGCGGCCCGTTCGAACTTGGCCGCCGCGTTGGCGGGGTCAGCCAAGGCGTCGGCGCGCCAGATGGAGCCAAGATGATCGTCGAGGCGGGCGTACTGCAGCCAGCTGTGGCGGGGCCAGGAGTCAAGCAGCGCACGCGCCTGGGTCACCCGCTCGAGCGCGGGCCCGAACTGACCGCGGAAGATATCGACCCAGCTGCGCTGCAAAAGAATACGGTGGATGTGCAGTGGCTTGTTCACCTCGCGCCAGTGCCGCTCGGCGTGGCCGAGACGCTCGTCGGCTTCATCGAGCGCCCCGACCGAGATGCTGATCAGGCCGAAGTACAGCCAGCACCGCGACACGTCGTGGGCGCGCGCATGCTCTGCGATCGCCGGATAGGCCTGGTGGACCAGGCTCTGGGCTTGCGCCCGATCGTCCGCCGCCCACGCCGCCGTCGCTCGCTCCAATTGCGTTCTGGCCGTTGCCAATTTCCAGTCCCGCCGCTGTGCCCGTGCTCCGGCGCGCTGCAACCATGGTTCGGCCTCGGACAGCCTGCCGGTCTCGACGCAGAATCTGCCGTAGCCGGTGGCGCCGAGGACGAGGAGGTAATCGTCGAACTCGCCGCCTTCTGCGCTGCCCTCGATGGCGTCGATCACCCGCTCCCACAGCGGGACCGACCGCACATGCAGATCGTCGTCGCAGAGCGCGGTGGCACACAGAATCTGGGCGTAGGTGACCAGGAACCTGTGTTCGGCGGCGAGATCGGGGAACGCCGCCGCCATGTCCTCGGTGAGGACGAGCAGACCGGCCTCCGCGGCCTCGTGGTCGCCGTACGCGGCGGCCAGTCCCGTTTGCAGGAACTGGGCCCGCCGCGAGTATCGGCAGATCATGCGGTCGGCTTCGGCGTCCGACATCGTCACCTGCTCGGCCGACTCGCACCTGGTGCCGGCCCGGATCGCCCGGTAGATGCCAAGGCAATCGCGGATGCGGCCCAGTGCCTCCTGCACACCGTCGTAGGCGGTGCGGACCAGATAGATCTCGCCGAGCTGCGCGAACACCTCGAGCAGCAGATCGTCGCGATCGGCCTGCTCGATCTGCGATCCCAGCGACAGCAGCAGCTCCTTGGCCGCGGTCTCATCGCCGGCGAATGCCAACCGACGCGCGCGCTCCAGCTCCGCGAGGATCGTCACGGAGCAATCATAGGAAGCGGCGGACGTGGCAAGCACGCCCGCCGCGTCGAGAGTGCGACTGATCAGCTGCAGGTCACCTTGACGGTGAACGGCTTGGTGATCATCCCGGCCATCGGGTTCTTCATGTCGGCGCCTGCGGCCTCACCGGTGATGGTGTAGGTGCCGCCGTCGACCTTGACGTCGGCCGAGCCGACGTTCGCGCCCATGGTGTTGGTGACCGCCAGGGCATTGCCATCAACCGACATGCCAAGCGAGTCGACGGTCGGGGGGTTCGCGTCGCTCATCACGACGGCGAGACCCGCCTGGCCATTGACCGCGCCGCTGGCGACGTTGATCTTGCCACCCTGCTTGACGCAGGTCACGGAGTTGAGGTCCAGACCCGCGAGGTCGTTGCCGTCGACCTTGACCTCGGTCTTGCCACCCGTGCTGACCTGCGAGGCGGGTCCACCGGCCGTGGCAGGGGCTGGCCCACCCTTGTTGTCAGAGCAGCCCACCAGCACCGCGGCGCCGGCGATCAGTGTGATCGCACCTGCGACAACTCGATTCATCGATCTTTCCCTTCGTTCGAACGTCGCCCCGATGGCGCCCGTCGTGTGGCAAGTCAAGAGCGGCCGGATCGCTACCGATCCCAAACTTTGTCGGGACCCGCAGGTACGGTTCGCAGGCGATGCGGTCATTCACGGTTGCCGAACGACGGGCGCGGCTGGCGCGGCGGCATTTCCTGGCTGGGCGAGCGGGTTCGATCGGCGCCGTGGTGGCCGATCTGGTCGGGCTGCACGCCACCGACCCGGCCACCCCATATTTGTCGCTGTGGTCGCGCCTGCCCGGCTTCGCCGTCGCCGATCTGGACGCGGACCTCTACGAGCGCCGCGCCCTGGTCAGACACCTTGCGATGCGCCGCACGTTGTGGACGGTGCGCACCGAGGACCTGCCGCTGATCCAGTCGGGCGCCAGCGACCGGGTCGCCGACAACGAGCGCCGTCGGCTGGTGGCCGACGCGCAGAAGGCGGGAATCACCGACGACGGTGACACGTGGCTGGACACGGGTTGCGCGGCAGTTCTGCGGCACCTTGCCGAACACGGCGCGGCCAGCGCCAAGGAGTTGCGCGCGGCGCTGCCCGAGCTGGCGGGCAGCTACGACTATGCGCCGGGAAAACGGTGGGGCGGCGAAACACCCTTGGCGCCACGGGTTTTGACCGTGCTGTCGGTGCGCGGGGACATCGTGCGCGGACCCAACGACGGCGCGTGGACGATATCGCGACCCCGCTGGACGCCGATGGTCGAATGGCTGGCGGTCAAGCCAGCCACAGCGACACCGGAGGTGGCACGTGCCGAACTGGTGCGCAGGTGGCTGCGCACGTTCGGGCCCGCCACCGTCACGGACGTCAAGTGGTGGTTCGGCAACACGCTGACGTGGACGCGACACGCGCTGCGGGACATCGACGCGGTCGAGGTCGACCTCGACGGCACCCCGGGCTTCGCGCTGCGTGACGATCTCGACGTCGAGCCGGACGTCGACCCGTGGGCCGCATTGCTGCCCGGCCTGGACGTCACGACCATGGGCTGGTACGACCGGGACTGGTATGTCGGTGAACACCGCGGCCAGGTGTTCGACACCAACGGCAACGGCGGGACGACCGCGTGGTGGAACGGCAGGATCGTCGGCGGCTGGGCCCAGGACGCCGACGGCCGGGTGCAGGTGCGGACCCTCGAGCACGTCGGAAGGGATGCGCAGCGGGCGCTGCAGCGCCGCGCCGCTGAGCTGACCGACTGGCTTGACGGCGTGCGGGTGAGCCCGCGCTTTCCGTCTCCGCTGTCGAAAACGCGGTGACGCTGCGTCCACGGTGCAGAGGTGCGAGTGGGCAGGGCCGTACGCGCAGAGTCAACGCGCCGGGCGCACAATCGCCTGGCGCGCAACGCTTGCTGCCCTCGATCGGGTACTAGGCGCTGACCTTGCGGCCGTTGCGCGGTTTGCGGGTCGGCCTCGCCAGGCCAAGCGTCTGGGCCAGGAAATGCCCCGTGTAGCTCTCGGGGTTCGCGGCGATGTCCTCAGGGCTTCCCTTTGCGACCACCGCGCCGCCGCCGGCCCCGCCCTCGGGACCCATGTCGACGATCCAGTCCGACGTCTTGATCACGTCCATGTTGTGTTCGATCACGATCACCGTATTGCCCTTGTCGACAAGGCCGTTGATCACGCCGAGCAGCTTGCGGATGTCTTCGAAGTGCAGGCCCGTGGTCGGCTCGTCGAGGATGTACACCGTGCGACCGGTCGACCGCTTCTGCAGCTCGGACGCCAGCTTCACGCGCTGCGCCTCACCGCCGGACAGCGTCGGCGCAGGCTGCCCCAGCCGCACGTAGCCCAGCCCGACGTCGACCAGCGTCTGCAGGTACCGGTGGATCGAGGTGATCGGTTTGAAGAACTCCGCCGCGTCCTCGATCGACATGTCGAGCACCTCGGCGACGGTCTTGCCCTTGTAGTGCACCTCGAGGGTTTCCCGGTTGTACCGGGCGCCCTGGCAGACCTCGCACGGCACATACACGTCGGGCAGGAAGTTCATCTCGATCTTGATGGTGCCGTCGCCGGAGCACGCCTCGCAGCGACCGCCCTTGACGTTGAACGAGAATCGGCCCGGCTGATACCCGCGCACCTTGGCCTCGGTGGTGGCGGCGAACAGCGTGCGGATCTTGTCGAACACGCCGGTGTAGGTGGCGGGATTCGACCGCGGCGTGCGACCGATCGGTGACTGGTCGACGCGGACCAGCTTGTCCACTTTGTCCAGGCCGGTGACGCGGGTATGCCGGCCCGGCACCTGCCGGGCGCCGTTGAGCTTGTTCGCCAGCACCGATGCCAGGATGTCGTTGACCAGTGTCGACTTGCCGGAACCCGAGACTCCCGTCACCGAGGTGAGCACGCCCAGCGGGAACGAGACGTCGATCTCACGCAGGTTGTGCTCGCGGGCGCCGA